>DATILK010000151.1:0-11890 GCA_035476555.1 Chthoniobacterales bacterium
ACACCCAGCAGAACCAGTATCACGTCGTTCTCGAGGTCGATCCGAAGTTTCAGCTCGATCCCACTTCGCTCGATAAGATTTACGTTAAATCATCGACCGGAAGCCAGGTGCCGCTGAGCACGATCGCGCATTTCGAGACGAGCAACACGCCGCTCTCGGTGGCTCACCAGGGACAATTCCCGTGCGTCACGGTTTCGTTCAATACCGGACCCGGCGTGTCGTTAGGCGAAGCGACCAAGATCATCGAGCAAGCGACGCGCGAGCTCGGCATGCCCTCAGGAGTTCGCGGCAGCTTCGCGGGAACCGCCCAAGTTTTCCAGGCGTCGTTGGCGAGCGAGCCGCTTCTTATTCTCAGCGCGCTAATCGCCGTCTACATCGTGCTCGGCATGCTCTACGAAAGTCTGATTCATCCGTTGACGATTTTGTCCACGCTACCCTCGGCTGGGCTGGGCGCATTGCTCGCCATGCTCGTGACTGGTGACGAACTTTCCCTCGTCTCGACAATTGGAATCATTCTTCTGATCGGCATCGTGAAAAAGAACGCGATCATGATGGTCGACTTCGCGCTCGAAGCGGAACGGCACGAAGGATTGAGCCCGGAAGAATCGATTTACCAGGCATGTCTTGTTCGGTTCCGTCCGATCATGATGACGACTATGGCCGCGATGTTCGGCGCGCTACCGCTCGCGATTGGAATGGGAGTCGGAAGCGAACTCCGCCGGCCGCTCGGCATCGCCATCGTCGGCGGGTTAATCGTTTCGCAAATGCTCACGCTTTACACGACGCCGGTGATTTATTTGGCGCTCGATCAACTGCGGCAGCGGAAGAAACGGAAGGCGGTCGTGCCGACACCAACCGAATGGACGTCCCCGCTCCCGGCGTAGAGCCCGGCGACAGATCAACGCATGCCGCTGTCGCCGACCCACCGAACGGTCGTCATCTCACCCGGTTTTACTTCAGCTTCGAAACGCCAGGATCCGATCTTCGTGACCGGATCCTTCTCGACCATGTAATGCCCGGGCGGTAACGCGATTCGAAACCGGCCCTCAGAATCGGTCGTGAAAGAAGAAATTTTCGCGCCGTCTTTCATCACCACTAAAGTGAGGTTAGCCGCCGGCGCAACGCTCGGTTCATCTCTCCGCACGGGTCCGGGACGACTCGGCGAAACCAGAACTACTCCTTCAATCCCGCTCGAAATCGGACTCGGCGTCGGTGTAGCAGCCACCAATATAAGAGGTGCGAGGACGAGAACCGCCGCCAGCCCGCGCCAAGGTCGATGCCGCATCTCTCTCGATACCACCGCTCCGCAAAAAATGAATACAGAGTTTTCCCGCGAACGTGTAGGCTGCGCGCCATGAAACTCCATCTTGCTGTCACTCTCGCGCTGGCGTTTACAGTTCCAGTTTTTGCCGACCAAACTCCGCAACAGATCGCCGATGCCGAGCTTCCGTCGCTTCTCCCGATTTACAAAGACCTGCATACGCATCCGGAGCTTTCCGGGCATGAGGAACGAAGCTCGGCCATCGTCGCCAAAGAACTCAAGGCGGCCGGCTACGACGTGACAGATCACGTTGGCAAATACGAGAACCCGCGCTGGACCGGCTTCGGTGTGATCGGCGTGATGAAGAATGGCGACGGCCCCGTGGTTGCCGTCCGCACCGATCTCGACGCGCTTCCGGTGCACGAAGAAACAGGCCTGCCCTACGCCAGCACCGTCACGACGAAAAACGACGCCGGCCAGGACGTCTCGGTAATGCACGCCTGCGGACACGACATCCATATGTCGACCTTCATCGGCACGGCCCGCGCGCTCGCCAAGCTCAAGGACAAATGGCACGGCACCGTTATCATGATCGGGCAACCCGCGGAGGAAGCGGTCGGCGGCGCGCGGGCGCTATTGAAAGACGGGCTTTACACGCGTTGGCCCAAACCAAATTACGTTCTCGGGCTGCATGACGATGCGGAAATCGCCACGGGTCAGATCGGAGTGACGGAAGGTTATTGCTACGCGAACGTCGATTCAGTTGACGTGTCGGTAAAAGGAATCGGCGGGCACGGCGCCTATCCGCACAAGACCAAGGACCCGATCGTTCTTTCGGCGGAAATCATCAACGCCTGGCAAACGATCGCGAGCCGCGAAACCAACCCGCACGACGACGTCGTCGTGACGGTCGGCACCATTCACGGCGGCACGAAGCACAACATCATTTCGGACGAAGTGAAAATGCAGCTGACTGTCCGCACTTATAAGAAGGAAGTGCGCGATGTTGTCCTGGCGGCGATCGAACGGATCGCGAAAGGTTGCGCGATGGCGGCCGGCTTGCCTTCGGACAAAATGCCGGAGGTGAAGGTGCGCCAGGACGAATTCACGCCGGCCACCTACAACAATCCCGAATTGACGAAACGGGTCTCGGCCGCGCTCAAGGCCGCGATCGGAAACGACAACGTGATTTCGAAAGATCCAACCATGGGCGGCGAAGATTTTAGCGAATACAGTCTTCCGGACCACTCGATTCCCGCGCTCATGTTCAATGTCGGCGCGGTTGATCCGGCCAAAGTAGCGGAAAGCAAAAAGCCCGGCGCCGCGCCGCTGCCGAGCCTGCATTCCAGCAAATTTGCGCCCGTCCCCGAGACGACGATTCGGACCGGCATCATCGGCATGACCAGCGCGGTGATCGATTTGATGAAGAAGTAGCGCCCCGCTATTTCACGCGCACGTTCTTGCGCAGAAAGGTCGGCACGTCGAGGTCCTGGCCTTCGACGATCGTCGGTTCGCTCTTCTCGAATCGGCCGCGCGTCACGGGCTCGAACTGCATCATTTCCTGTCGCGCCTGCGGCTTCTTCTCGGCGACCGGTTTTGTTTCCTTGAAGATCGTCGGCTTCTTTTTCGGAAGAATCACGCGTGGCTGAGGAGGCGGCTCTTCGGCTTCCGGTTCTTCCGGCGTCGATAAGACAGGTTCCGGCTCGAATGCTTTGAGGTCCGCTTCGATCAGTTGCGGAGTGAAAGCGTTTTCTTCGGCGACCGGCGCCGGCTGCTCTTTTTCGGCCGCAACAACAGGCGGCGCTTCTTCCACCGCTTCCCAAAGTGGCGTCGGCTCCGGCGGCAGCTCGGGTTCTGGTGCTGGTGGCGGAGTTGGCGCTGGCTTCGCAACTACAACAGGCTTCGGCGCGGCGGCCATCGTTTCGTCATCCGCAGCGAGCGAGCTGATCAACGTCACGCTCAGGCGATTTCCCATTCGCGAATCGACGGCTGTCCCGAAAATAATCTGGGTTTCATCGCGAATGTGTTTCCCGAGGTCCTGCATCAGGATTTCGACTTCGGTCAGCGTCATCCCGGGCCCGCCGGAAACCTGGACGAGGACATGCGATGCGTCGGCCAGCATGCGGCCACGATCCATCAACGGATTCTTCAGCGCCTGAGTGAGCGCATCGTGCGCACGATTATCGGAATCGGATTCACCGAAACCAAACAGACAGCGACCGCTCGGGCTACGGAGCGCGGCGAGCAAATCGTCGAAGCCGATCCGAATCAAACCAGGCCGTTGAATCACACTCGCGATCGAGCGAACGCTTTGGCTGATCATGTGGTCCGCAGCCGCGAACGCCTGGTGAATTCCGGCTTTCGGCGCGACCATGTCACCGAGCCGATCGTTTTCGAAACAAATCACGGCATCGCACTGCTCGCGCAGTTTTGCGAGCGCTTCCTGCGCTTGGGCGAGACGCCGTTTGCCTTCGAACTTAAACGGCAAAGTCGCGAACCCCAGAACCAGCGAACCATGTTCGTGCGCGACCTGCGCCACCGCCGGAGCGGCGCCGGAGCCCGTCCCGCCGCCGAGTCCGGTGCAAACAAAAATCATCCGCGCATCGCGGAGCGCCTGCCGAATTTCGTCGGCCGATTCATACGCCGCGTTGTAACCGACTTCCGGATCCCCGCCCGCGCCGAGTCCACGCGTGACGGCGCGACCGAGCTGCACTTTCGTCGACGCCACCGAACTGGCCAGCGCCTGCACGTCCGTGTTGATCGCAATCAGATCCGCTTTGTCGAGTCCATCGAGAACAATGCGATCCAGAACGTTGCAGCCCGCGCCGCCGACGCCGACAACCTTGATCGGAATATCTTCGTCGGCTTTCTCGGGAAGATTGTAGTTACGGTTTAATTGAATCATAGGCGCGTCACTTCACGATCTCATTCCGTTGAAAATCTTGCCGAAGATCCGGCCGAAGCCGCGCGTCGGCCTTCGGTCGCTCTGCATCGCCTGGGCGTATTTGATCAGGCCGATGGCGGCAGAAAATTGCGGATTCTCGAAAGCGCTCGTTAGGCCGGACATCGTCTGGGCGTGCGCCACGCGCGCCGGCAATTCGAAAACTTCCTCGGCCAGATGGTCGATCCCGTTCAGGTGACTGCATCCGCCCGTGATGAAAACGCCTTCGCCGATGTAATTGATGAACGGTTCTTCCTCGAGCTTGCGCTTCAGCAGTTCGAACGTTTCGCGTAATCGCAGATTAATGATCGTGTTCAGCGTCTCGCGCTCGATCTCCTTTCCGGCAAAACCGGAATCGTCCTTCAACAAGATCGTTTCGCCCGGCAACGAATTCCCCAGCGTGACGCTGCCTTCCTCGATCTTGAGCTTCTCCGCCCGCGTCATCGGAATACGCAATCCCATCGAGATGTCGTTCGTGATGTGATCGCCGCCGACGGCGAGAACGCCGCTCTGTTTCACCGCGCCGTCTACGTAGAGAATGTAATCGCTGGTCCCGCCGCCGACATCGATGACGAGCGCGCCAAGATTTTTCTGGTGCTGCGTCAACACCACTTGCGCCGAAGCGAGCGCGGTGAAAACCACGTCTTCGACCTCGAGCGGCAATTCTTTCACGCAACGGATCGTGTTTTGAATCCGCGTCCGCACCCCATGGATGATGTGGAAATCCGCCTCGAGTTTTTCGCCGAGCATCCCAATCGGGTTCAGCACGCATTCCTGTCCATCGACGTGATAATGCTGGATGATGGAATGGAGGAACGCGTTCGGCGCGGGGATGCTGACTTCGCGCGCGTTGATTTTCACGTCTTCGATATCCTGCTCGTCGATCTCGTCGCGATCTTCGGGCAACGTCACCAGCCCGCGATTGTTGAAGCTTTGGATGTGCGATCCGGTGACGCCGACGTAAACGCTGCGAATCATCACGTCGCTTTTCGTTTCGGCATCGACCACCGCTTCGTGCACGCATTTCATCGCGGTCTCGAAATCGACGATCTCCCCTTTGCGCACGCCGCGCGACGGCGCCTGCCCGACCCCGAGAATCTTGATCGTGCCGTCAGGCCGGCCTTCACCGACGACAACACAAATTTTCGAGGTCCCAATTTCGAGGCCCACCATGAGATCGCTGCTTGCCATGTCTGCTTCCTAATCCTTTCTGGGTTTCTTCAACGGAATTGCTTTTTTCACCACCGGCGTTGCACTCGGTTTCGCTTTCGTCGACGTCGCCGGTTCGTTTTTGGCCAGGGGATGAACGGGAATGGCTTTCATGATTCGCGGTTCCGCATCCGGATCGAGCGTGTCGTTGATTACATCCACCGCGTTGCGTCCGAACGTCACCGGGATGTTGCGTTGCACGAGGAGATTCACCGTCGCCAGGTCGCGCTTCGAGTCGTCCGTGTAAACCAGGAACTGCTCGAGCCGCTGCAATTGCGCCTCGAGATTATCGAATCCAAACGTGACCCGGGTGTGGTTCTTGTCCGAAACCACCAGGCAATAGCCTTTCGAAACATCGATCTCGCGAATCTGAAATCGCGTCTGCATGAAACTCGCGGTGCTCAGCCGCAACAGTTCCAGGGCCGATTTCGCTTCGAATGATTCGACGATTTTTCCCGGCTCGAGCGACTCGCTCGTGCATCCCGTGATCAACGGCAGGCCGAGGTATTCAGGCAACAACTTCTTTTCTTTCATCAGAACCCCGCGCGCGTCCACCAGAAAAGCGACGTCGGACGCGAACGGATCCGAGATCTGTTTGTCCGACGTGATCCACGCAATCGGTTTGCGTTCCACGATCCGAATGTCGATCTCGCCCGGCAATTTTCGGATCACCTGCACTTCGTCGACCTGCGGCAGCTGCTGAAGTTGATCGCGCACCCGCGCGAGATTCACGCCGAAAATATTCACGCCCTCGCGCAGATCGGCGGTTTTCAAAATCTGATCCCGCTGCAACGTCCCGTCAGTCTGGATTTCGATCTGGCTCAGTTGGTAATCCGGGTTCTCGAAAAAGAAATGCTTCGCGCCGTAACGAACGCCGAGCACGACACCAGCCGCGAGCACGAGGACGAGCAGGATCTTCGAAAGCGCCACCAGAATGCGCCGATTCCGATGCTGCGTCGCCTTGTGCGATCGAACGCGCACGTCGAGAAGATGCTGTTGCCGGCGCTGCCGCGTGTTCGACACGCGCTCATTTTTTGCCCGCGACGTTTGGGTCTTCGTTCTCATTTCGTGGCGGAGCGCTTCGCGGAAAGCTCGATGATTCGCGCACAGAGTTGTGGATAAGTTATGCCGGCGACCGCGGCTGCTTCCGGCAACAGACTCGCTTCCGTCATTCCGGGAATCGTGTTCGCTTCGAGCACGGTCGGCACGCCGTCGTCAGGCAGCAGCACGTCCACGCGCGCGTAGACTTTCAGGCCCAGGGCACGGAAAGCGCGTAATGCCAGTTGCTGAACTTCGTTGGTTTTTTCCGGAGTGATCTTCGCCGGGCAAACATGTTCGGCGGCGCCACCGGCACTCGGATTCAGAAACGGGTACTTGTTCGTAAAATCGTAAAATCCGCCTTTTGGAATGATCTCGATGATCGGCAACGCCTGATCGCCGAGGATGCCGACCGTCAGTTCGCGACCGGGAACAAATTTTTCCACGAGCAGCTCGCGATCGTAGGTCGACGCATCGGCGATGGCTCCATCGATGTCTTTTTCGTTTCGAATGATGTGAACACCAACCGTCGAGCCCTGACGCGGCGCCTTAATCACGAGCGGAATCGGCATCGCCGGACGTTGACCCGCGCCGATCGTTTGCCAGTACGGCGTCGTTACGCCGTGTTCCCGGAACACTTCCTTCGAACGGATCTTGTCGAATGCGAGCGAACTTTCCTCAACTCCTTCGCCAGTGTAAGGGACCCCGCGGTCTTCGAGGATCTGCTGCAGCTGGCCGTCCTCACCAAACGTCCCGTGGATCGTGAGAAACGCGAGGTCGATGTCCTCCGGCAGCACGAAGTCCGCGCCGCGCACATCCACCTCCGTGACGTCACAGCCTAACGAGCGGAGCGCTTTAACGACTCCACGCCCAGTGGCCAACGAAACGTCGCGCTCCGAGCCCGGCCCGCCCATTAACACTGCGATTTTTTTTGGCAGCGCGCTCATCCTTCGTCTCCCACAATTTGCACTTCGGTTTCCAACTCGATCCCGCGCTTTTTCCGCGCCGTCTTCTGAATCTGCGCGATCAACTCGAGGACCTCGGTCGCGCTCGCCCCGCCGTCGTTCACGATAAAATTGCCGTGCACTTCCGAGACGCGCGCCTGACCGACCCGCGTGTTTTTCAATCCAAGTTCGTCGACCAGTTTCCCTGCTGGGATCGTTGCCGGGTTTTTGAAAATGCAGCCCGCGCTTTTCGCGGCCGGTTGCGTCATGCGCCGTTTCTCCTGCGATTCATCGAGGCGCCGCTCGATTTCTTCCACGGCCGCCGGCGTTCCTTTGAAGACCGCGCTGACGGCATAGTTCCGTTCCAGTGTGGCGACATGCCGGTAATGCACGTCCATTTCGGCAGGCGTATTGTCGTGCGCGTTGCCTTCCTCATCGAGATACCGAACGCGGACCACGTTCTCGAAAGTCTGCGCTCCCATCGCTCCCGCATTCATCCGCAACGCGCCGCCGACCGCGCCGGGAATTCCTTCCATCCATTCGAGTCCGCCGAGCCCGGCCGTTTTCCCTGCATACGCGATCTGTTTCAACTTCGCGCCGACCCCAGCCGTGATTTCGTTTCCGGAAACTTCGATCTTGTCGAAATCGCCGCCGCACGGATGAACTACCACGCCGCGAATTCCGCCGTCGCGCACCAGCAGATTCGATCCGCGCCCGATCACAAACAGCGGCAGATTCTCGCCCCGGCAAAATCGGATCAGCTCCGCGAACGTCTCTTCCGTCCGCGGCTCGACCCAAAACTGCGCCGGCCCGCCCACCCGCAACGTCGTGTGTTTCGCGAGCGGTTCGTAAAGCCGCACGTCGCCCTCTTCACCCACGATCGCCTTCAGCTTCTCCGCGATCACGAGATCGGCGGCGAGCACGGACAACTGTTCGTGAATGTTCCCCGCGCCCAGGCTCAGAATCAGATCGCCAGACGCGATCATGTTTCCGATGTCGTAATGAACCCGGCCCAGTTGCGGCTGATAACTCACGCCGCGATGGCCGTGCGACGCGATCTCATCCGCGATCGTCTGGCCCGTTATTCCCGGCAGCGGCTTTTCGCTCGCCGGATAAATGTCGGTAATCACGACCCGCTCGGCATGATCGAAGGCGCGCCCGAACTCACGCCGCAACGCCTTTGTCCTCGAGTAGCGATGCGGCTGAAACATCGTCAGGACTCGTTTCCGTCCTGCCGCCCGCGCCGTGGCGAGCGTCGCGGAAATTTCGGTCGGGTGATGAGCGTAATCATCCACGAGCAGAAAACGCTCGCTCTGGTATTTGATTTCGAACCGACGGCGCGCGTGTTGGAATCGGCCTAACGACGTCGCAATCTTATCGAACGGAATCCCGATCTCGCTCGCGAGTGCGATCACACCGAGCGCGTTGCTGACATTATGCCGGCCGGGAACATTCAAGACCGCTTCACCGAGTTTCTCGCCGCGTCGATAAACCGAGAAGACCGAAGCGAAATCCTTCAGGTCGATATCCGCGCCGCGAAAATCGGCTTGCTCGGAAAATCCAAACGAAATGCGACGCGCATGTCCGCGGCAATTTCGCGTGGCGTGCACATCATCCGCACAATAAAAAACAGAGCCGCTGGTTTGATCGAGAAGCCGGCAAAAGACGTCGTCGATTGCCGCGAGGTCGCGATAAAAATCGAGATGCTCTTCTTCGATGTTCAGGACGAGCGTGTGCTCGGGCTTGAAAAGCTGAATCGTGCCGTCGCTCTCATCGCCCTCCGCCACGAAATATTCGCCGCGCGGATCCCAGTGCGCATTCGAGCCGAGTAAAGGAATCTCCGCGCCGACATAGTGTGACGGGTGCACTCCGCCTTCGCGCAAAACATGCGCCGCCATCGCCGACGTCGTCGTCTTTCCGTGCATGCCGACCACGAGAATGCCGCGTTTGCCGGACATGATCGCAGCCAGCGCTTCGGCACGCCGAACCAGCGGCTGGCCCGCGATTGTCGCCGCGACTCGAATCGGATTGGTTTCCCGAATCGCCGACGAATAAATGATCAGCTCGGCATCCTTCGCGTCTTCCGCGCGATGCTCCGCGCGAAAACGCAAACCGAGCCGTTGCAAACGATCGACCTCCCACGATTTCACTTTGTCGGAGCCGCTGACGTCGTGCTCCAATTCTAGAAGCAGCGCGGCGATTCCGCTCATCCCGCTCCCGGCCACACCGATGAGATGAACTCGATGGCGCTCGCGCGTCAGCATCTTCTGGAGATCGAGTTCAGAGGCGAGCGTCATGATTCGATTGCGTATATCTTTCCATCGTTTCGACCACGAGCGCGGCCGCGTTTTTCGGCGCCAGCCGCGCGGAAACTTCGGCGAAACGCCGAAGCTGATTCGGATTTTCGATCAGCTCGCGAATTTTCTGCGCGAGCGATTCGGCCGTGAGGTCGGATTCTTTTAGCAGCACCGCCGCGCCCGCGCGAACAAAAATCTCCGCGTTCTTCGTCTGGTGGTCCTCGGCCGCGTACGGAAATGGAATCAGGATGGCGGGCAACGAAAATGCCGCCAGCTCCGCGAGGCTCGCCGCGCCCGAACGCGCGATCGCCAGATCGGCCGCGCTGTAAACTTCTTCCATCGCGTGATGAAACGCTGCGACGTGCGCCGGAATTTTTTCGCGCTGATAATTGTCCGCCACCAGGCGTTCGTCGCGCGTACCGGAGAGATGAATCACCTGGATGGGCAAATCGTGGAGCGACGGCAACGATTTGATCACGGCTTGATTGATCCCGCTCGCACCCTGACTGCCGCCCATCACGAGCAGCGTGGTCAGGTCTTCGCGCAATCCCAGTTTTTCGCGCGCGAGTTTGCGATCCATCGGCTGCAGTTCCTTGCGGATCGGCGTGCCGGTCACTTCCGTGCGCGCGTTCGGAAAAAACGCCGCGCATTCCTTGAACCCGAGAAGAACCGCGCGAACCATTCGGGCCGTGAGCCGATTCGCTTTTCCAGGAATCGCGTTCGATTCGTGGATGAACGTCGGCACGCCGCGCATTTTTCCCGCGAGCACCGGCGCGGTGGAAGTGAACCCGCCCATTCCGAGGACCGCGTGCGGATTGAATTTTCGATAGATGCCGCGGCAAAGCCGCAGGCTTTCGGCAAACCGGCCAAAGAACCCGAAAATCCTCGGCGAAAATGGCGACGGAAATCCGACGCTCGGCAATTTCTCGAAGCGAAATTCTTCGCGACCCGTCATCGCCAGCGAATCAATTTCTTTTTCCGAAACGAAGAGCATCACTTCGTGTCCGCGCGCTCGCAGCACTTCCGCGACGGCCAGTCCCGGGAACAAATGGCCGCCCGTTCCTCCGCATGCGATCACCGTGTTCATATTCTCGGCGTCGTTCGCGCCCGGATGACGGCGCTCTTTTTCTTGGCCGGCTCGAGCACACCTTGCCGGTAAATGTTTAAAAGAAGTCCGATCCCGAACAGGCACGCGGCGAGATTCGATCCGCCGTAGCTGATGAACGGCAGCGGCAAACCTTTGTTTGGAAGCAACGACGTCGTCACCCCAATATTGACCGCAGCCTGCAACCCGAGAAGCGAAACGATCCCGCAACCGAGCAGCAATCCGTGGCGGTCCTTCGCGTGGAGCGCGATCAACAATCCGCAGACGATGATGACCACGAACAAAAACACGACCAACAAACTGATCCGCAGGCCGAGCTCTTCGCCGATCATGGGGAAGATGAAATCGGTGTGCGCATACGGCAGGTAGAGCATTTTCTGCCGACCGTTGCCGAGGCCGAGACCTTCCATTCCACCGCTGCCCCACGCGATGAGCGCCTGCATTTGCTGGAGGCCCGCGTCATCCTTGAAACGCTCCGGGTCCATGAACGCCGCCAGCCGGGCCATCCGTTCCGACATATGCGTCGCGACGAAAAGAATTCCGCCGAGTCCGCCTAACGAGAGGATGCCGAGCAATGCCGGATGCGTTCCGGCGACGAACATGACTACGAACATCGTCGCGCCAATCAGCGCCGTCGTTCCCAGATCGACCTCGGTCACGATCAAGAGCAGCGCGCTGCAAATGATCGCGAACGGGATCACAAATCCCTGGAGCAAATGACTGCACTCTTTTTCCCGGACGGCGAACCACGCCGCCAAAAAAAAGATGACCGCGACTTTCGCGATCTCTGACGGCTGAAACGTCGCTGGCCCGAGCGAAACCCAGCGGCGCGAGCCGTTGATTCGCATTCCGAAATGCGGGACGAAACAAAACGCGAGCGCAATGAGAGCAAGCGCGAACCAAATCCACCAGGTTCGCAGCCAGAAATGGTAATCGATCATGGCCGCCGCCGCGCAAACGACGAATCCAACACCGAGCCAAATCGCCTGGCGTTTCACGAAGAAATACATGTCGCCGTGGCTGTCTTTCGCGAAGGCACTCGTGCTGAAAAGCATGACGATGCCGATGACCAGCATGCCAAGAACGGCCAGGAAC
>DATILK010000152.1:0-2172 GCA_035476555.1 Chthoniobacterales bacterium
ACGCGGATTCCCGCCGTAATGTTTTTCGCGGCGTGTCCCTCGTAAAGATGAACGCGACCCTGAGCGAATATCATCCGGGCATTTCCCATTTTCCCGAACACGAAGCGACCGACGTGTCCCGGCACCGACGGCTTCGGCAACTCCTCGAACTCAGAATACGGAATGCTGTTTTCCGGTGTTGCGTCCGAAACCAGAACGTTTAAGCCCGATCCAAGCACGATGGCGACATCGGCGTTCCATTCGCGTAACCGATCGAATCCGGCGTCGCTCACACTCAGGCAGCCGAGATCGGTGGCGCCGTTTCCGGCTTACGCGTTCCAGCCATGACATCTGGTTGCAGACTCTCGTCGCGGATCGGCGTGATTTTCGAATCCTGTTTTGGATAAGCGATCCGAGTATGCAGCATCGTCATTAACGTAAACCGGAAGCGTTCCGCGATGAGATTCAGATCGGCGAGCGTCAGATCGCATTCCGTCAGCTGCCCGTCGGCGATTCGCTGGCCGATCAATTCGTTCACGAGCTGCTCGATCTTTTGCGGCGTCGGTTTTTCCAAACTGCGCGACGCGCTTTCGATCATGTCGGCGAGACTTATGATCGCGCTCTCTTTCGTTTGCGGCTTTGGGCCGCTGTAGCGGAATGTTTCTTCGCGCACATCGGGCACGTCTTCCTCGCGAAGGTTCATGATCTTGCCGCCGGTGCGCGCGTCTTCCTGTTGCTGGAGAGCGCGTTTGTAGAAGTAATACACGAGCGATGTGCCGTGATGTTCCTGGATAATATCGATGATCTGGCGGTTCAACCGATGCTTCAGCGCCAGATCGATTCCCTCTTTGACGTGCGCAATGATGATGAGAGCGCTCATCGTCGGCGCGAGATCGTCGTGCGGGTTGCGCTCGAAGTTCATGTTCTCGGTGAAGTATTCCGGCTTCACGAGCTTGCCGACGTCGTGGAAGTACGAACAAACACGGCAGAGCGTGGCGTTCGCGCCAATCGCTTCCGCCGCGGCCTCGGCCAGGTTCGCCACCACGAGACTGTGGTGATACGTGCCGGGCGCTTCAATTGTCATCCGGCGCAATAACGGATGGTTCAGGTCGGACGCTTCGAGCCATGAAATATCGGTCGTGACTTGGAACAGATGCTCGAACATGGGAAGGACGCCGCCGACGATCGTCGCGGTCACGATTCCGTTGCCGATGGCGAGCGCGCTCTGGATGCCGATCATTTTCCAATCGATCGAGTTCGGTGAAAGGAAGTCGATCGGCCCGATGATTCCGAAAGTCAGCGACAACAACCAAATCGCGATGCCCACGCCAAAACCGGCGCGAATCAAGCGGCTGCGTTTGCGCACCTGCAGCGTGAGATAAACGGCCGTGAAGCCGCTGATCAATCCGCAGACCAACAGCGGCGCGTCGACTTTGCCAAAGAGAATGCTGCTCCAAAGACTCACGAAAACCGAGGCGTAAAGGCCGTGATTACGATTGAGAAGGACGCTGAGCACGAGCGGTGCGAACGCATAAGGCGCGATCAGGCCAACGGTTTCGGGCCGGAGAAAACCGAATGAGCCGCTGTTGCAGAGCACGAGAAGAAACTTCGTCGCGGCGAGCTGAACGAAAATGACGCCGAACACGAGAAGCAGCCGCGAGCTGCGCAGAAATGTTGTCGGCTGGTTGATCCAGAGCTGGGTTAGCGCCGTCGCGAAGAAGAGCAGCGAGATGACGAAATTCTTCGTTGGCTCCGGTTGTTGTCCGCTGAAAATCAAAGCAGCGATTCCGGCGATGAACGCCGCGAAGATAAAATACTTCGTGCCGGCGGCGTACTCGAGGCTGTGGAGCAGTTCGTTCTTCGTCCGGCGTCGTCGCATTTTTCGCGAAGCGAGACCGCGCTTGATGAGTCGACTGCGTTTCAGGAAATCGAACATGTTACTTGCGGGATCCAGCCTGGTTGGCGGGCGACCGGTGTTGTTGATACGCGTTGATCACGGCGCGGACAAGCTCATGGCGAACGACATCCCGTTCGTTGAAATAAACGAAGGAAATTCCGTTCACGTTTTTCAAAGCCTGAAGCGCTTCGACTAATCCCGAACGCTTGTTTGGCGGCAAATCGATCTGGGTTACGTCGCCGGTCACCACGCATTTTGAATTGGGTCCCATCCGGGTGAGGAGCATGAACATTTGT
>DATILK010000153.1:0-2829 GCA_035476555.1 Chthoniobacterales bacterium
TTCTGGGGCACGAGTCGCTAGCAAGATTGCCCGAATGCGATCAGAATATGCTGACCGCCCAAGATTCTGTCGCTCTCGATTCAGCGCTTTTTTTATCGACGACGTAATCGAGGTAATGTTGTAGCTGAACAGAAAATTCGGCTCTTCGGCGACTTTCATGCCGTTGATAAAAATTGCGCCTATCGAGTTTCTGCATCGCAAAACAGAACCGAACTTAGTTTCATCCAACACGGTTGGATCGGAAAACCTCAAAAATAGGTTCTTAGCGGCCGCAACCACGTCATCTCCAACTCCGTAAAATGCGCAATCCGTACCGACAATATCGGGAATGGACGGGACAGCGACGGCAGCGTGGAGTGTAACTAAATCCTCGAAAGAATGTTTAGTGGTGCGGACGAGGCTTATATCGCCGTGCCGCGACTTTAGCAGAACCTGGACACCTTTGCGTTCAAAGGTTGCCAGTGCATCCTTCAATCCGATCCCGAACTTTCCAATAACGCCGGGGTGATTCAGTTTCTCCGGATTCTCGCTTTGAATCAAATCCTGATATCGAAGGCCCCGGCCATGGTCGCGGACATGCCACCAATCATGCTCGTCTCGAAAAATCTCCGGCGCTTTTGTCGAAGTGATGATGGACTCATCGATGGCATTTGCGAGGAGTTCCCTGACTGCATGCGGCAATTCCCAATTCTCGAGAATCTTGTCGATGTTTAGGTCAAAGTTTTTCATCTGGGGGCTGGCGATGGAAACAAGTGATAGCGGGAGTTTCTATCATTGTCGAGTGGAAGTCCCTTCGTTCGGCCATGCCACAACCGCATCCGATTATTAACACAATCCTGCAGATGGGATTAATCCGATCAACGCATAGAGCAGCGGGTTCATTCTTTTGAAATGTAGCCGTCGCCCTGTGGGCGACGCAACGCACGTCTTTTTAACGTCGCACTTACGCAGCTACACCCTCGTCAGGTCCGCGTAGTACATTCCAGCACGCAACACAGTCTCGCCGACCTCTACCGAAACCGGCGCTCGGAAAATCGGACCATCAAAAACGAAGGAATGAAATTCTCCGTTTTCTCCGCACGGGTCGACGCCGGTCGGCAGGTCACGTAACAAGGTTTCGTCATACTGCCGGCCAGCAAACGCTCCACCAACACGTTCTTCCACGCTGGAAAGGTACGCCTCGAATCCGAGCGCGATCACATCGCGAGCCACCTTCGCGGTCTCGCGTTTCCAAATCGGAAAAATTCCCAGCATCCCGGACCGCGCCAGGTTCGCTTCCCGCCAAGCGCGCAAATCTTCCAGAAACAAATCGCCAAACGCTATCGTGAAAATCCCTTCGTCGCGACAAGCCGCCATCTCTTTGGCCATGATCGCTTCGTAAACCTCGTTCGTGCAGCCGCCGTTTTCGCCCGATGGCAAATAAACTTTGCGCAACGGAAGGCCGATCGCCTTCGCCTGTTCATCCAGGAGCGATTCGCGCACACCGTGGTGGCTGATCCGGCGAAATTCTTCGGACACGCTGGTGAGCAGCGCGACCACTTCGTGTTTGCCGCCACGAAGCAATTCGTGCAACGCCATCGCGCTGTCCTTCCCCCCGCTCCAGGACATCACGACGCGTTCTTTCATTGGAACGTCCGCGCTTCGTCGATGCGAATCCATCCCTTTCCGCGATGGCCGAAAGCAAAAAGCTCGGGATGCAAAATCTCCGCTACGATTTCCGCCGACTCGACGAGACGCGGTCCGGGGCGATTGAAGAAATGATGGCCGTCGATCAAGTAAATCCGGTCCTCACTGGCGGCGCGGAGTTTTGGCCACGCTGGATTTTCCGTGAGCAGATTCAGATCGCGGATGGTTTGGCGAATCTTGAATCCACACGGCAGAAGGAGAATCACCTCAGGATCGGCCGCGGCGAGAGCGGACCAATCGAGCCACGGCGAATGTTCTCCGGCCCGCGCGAAGAGACTTTGGCCGCCCGCAATTTCGATCAGCTCCGGCATCCAGTTTCCTCCCGCCATCAGCGGCCCCATCCACTCGATGGCAGCAACGCTGGGACGCGACTGCGCGGTTTTCGCTCGCGCGCGAATCGCTTCGAGCCGGCCGCGTGCGCCGTCGATCAGTTCATTCGCCTTGCTTGAAACGCCCAGCGTTTCTCCGACACGACGAATATCGTTCCAAACATCGTCCAAATTGTTCGGTTCGAGCGAGACGACGGTCGGCGCCAGCCCAACCCACGAACAGAGCGCCTGCTCGAGGTCGCGCGGGGTGACGGCACAAACCGCGCATTGCGTCTGAGTGAGGATCACGTCCGGTCGCAGTTCGCGAAGACGATCGGCGTCGACGCGATAAACGGAGAGCCCCTCCGCCACGATCTGTTTCACGCGTTCATCGATTTCATACGAAGTGCCGTCAGCCGGGACTTTCGTAGAACTGCAGGGCGGCAGCGTCTCGACGCCCGCTGGAAAATCGCACTCGTGCGATCGTCCCACGAGATGGTGAGCGAGGCCAAGCGCCGCGACGATTTCCGTCGCACTCGGCAGGAGCGAAATGATCCGCGGCCTGGCGCTCACACAAATCCCAGCCGACTCACGATCATCGGCATTCTTCCAAGCCATGGTTTGCACAGCGTTGCTGCGATTTCGTTGAGCGCGATCATTGCCACGAGCCACACGCCATTAATCAATCCGAGCTCCAGCACAATCGGAAGCGCGAAGGTTTCCCTGCCGCCAAGAGCAAACGTCGCTAACCAGAGTACGAATTCGTAGCCAACGAAGCTGAGCACCAGACAGAGTCCAAGCCGAAGCAACGGAGGAACAGACGATGCGCGGCGCA
>DATILK010000154.1:0-4282 GCA_035476555.1 Chthoniobacterales bacterium
TCCGCTTCCGCCGGCAAATTCCATTTCGAAGCCAGGCGCGCCAGATTGATTTCGCGATCGGTCTGCTCCGCGGCCGCCCGCTCAGCCGAACGCCAGAGCGAAGAAAATTCCGCGTCGGAAGAGGTCTGGCGCGATTGCTTGGAGCTGTAGGCCTGGTAAGCCAGGCGAAGATATTCCGAATCGCCCCAGGCGCCGCTCCGCGTCCAGCGCTTCAAGCGCGACCAATTTTTCGCCTCGGCAAAGGCGTCGGCAATCGCGATGGCCGGCGGCGGATTGGTGGTGGTCTCGGAGGGCAGTTTCTCCATCCATTTCAGGACTTCACTTCCCAGGCCGTTTTTGTTCAGCCAATCCATGAGGAGCGCTAGATCAAACGGGTTGCGGGCCGCGACGGGCTTCACTTTTTCGAGGAGCGCGGAAAACTTTTTTTCGTCGAGCTTTCGATAGAACTCGAGGCAGAGCAGATAATCGGAAAAGGTCACCTGCTGGCTCATTTGCAAATCCTGGGCGAGCGAATCGGCGCGCGGGAGATCATTCACCTGAATGGCGTCGCCAAGGAGCGCGCGGAGCGAGCCGGCGCGATAGGCGGGCACGCCTTTCAAACGCTCCAAAACTTTGCGGGCCTCGTCATGTTTTTCCGGCGCGGTCGAACGAATGCGCAACACCGCGAGATTGAATTGATAGAGATCGTTGCCTGGTTCCTGCCTAACCGCGGCGGCGAAATGCATTTCAACATCGGCGTCGTTTCCCTGGGCGCGGGCGAGCCAGCCGGCGACAACGTGATAATCGGCACGGTCGCGGTCCGCGAGCGTAACGGAATCCAGCGCTTTGCGCGCGGTATCGAGCTGCCCAAAACGGAGCGCGGCCGAGGCGAGATTGAGCTGGCTGTCGACACTGCCTGGTTCGAGCCGGGCGATTTGCGCCCGCCACGCGACTGTCTCCGGCCGGTTCTGTTTTTCGCTCGCCTCCGCCAGAATGCGAAACGCCGGGAGCGAATCGTGATGGAGCTGCAAAACTTCGCGGGCCGCATGGGTGGCGCCGTCGTAATCTTCTTTCGCGAGCAGCGCCGTTGCCTCTTTGAGAAGGCGCGATTCGCGCCAGCCGCGATACGCTTGCGGTCCATAACTGAGCAGCGTCCACCCGAAAGCGTAACCGAGAAGAAGCGTGACGGCACAGATCGCCAGACGCGTCGGCGTAAATTTCAACTGTCCATTGCGGACTCGCTTTACGCGGCGTCTGCGCCGGACTCGTCGAACGTGCTCTGCCATCGTGAAGTGTTATGCGTGCAAGCGAACGGGAATGCAACTGCCGGACAGCAGCGGCTCGCGGAAAACGCTACGCCAAGCTTTCGGCGTGTTTCACGACCGGGACTTCCTCGACGGCGTCGGCTACTTTTTCGCGGAGCCGACGGCCCCAGACGTAGCGCGCCAACAGCACTTTCGCGGTGGCCGTTAAAGGAACGGCAAGGATTGGTCCAAGTAATCCGCCGATGAGCAAGCCCCAGACGAAAATGGAAACGATAACCGTCATCGGATGCAGGCCGACGGAATTTCCGACAATCTTGGGCGCGATCAGCACTGCTTCGAGATTTTGCACGACGATGAAAACCAGCGTCACCAGGATGGGATGATACCAGTCGCCCCATTGTCCGGCGGCAATCAGCACCGCCGGAACCCAACACAAAATAATGCCGACGTACGGAATCATCGTCAGAATCACGACAAGAAGTCCGATGAGCGGCGCGAAGTTCAGACCGGTAAAATAGAGAGCGATGCCGATGAGCGTGCCGTCGATGAGACAAACCAAAAGCTGCCCGCGGAAATACGCGATGACGTATTTGTTGATCTGCTCGAGGACGGCGGCCACTTCCGTTTTTAGAGGCGAGTTGCGCAAAGGCAAGTATTCCCGCCAGCGGCGCTCGATTGCCGGGCTCTCCTTAAGCAGGAAAAACAGGTAGATCGGCACCATGATCAGGCTCAAAAGAAAGCCGGTTACACCAAGGAATCCGCCAATGCTTTGCTTGAGGAGCGCCCAAATTTTTTCGGCAATGTAAGGCAACTGGCGATCGAGGTTTGGTAACAGTCGCTGAATCGAGCTCTGGATGCGCTGCCGGTCTGCGGTCGAGATCTTGTCGGGCGTTGGCCCAATCTGTTCGCGCGGCGCCGGTGTGGGCGAATCCGAGGAAGAAATTTCCGGGACTGTAATCGCTTCCTCGAACGGGGCGCTGGCGGTCGGCGCAGGAGTGGGCGTTGCTTTTCGCGAAGGGGACGGCGCGGCAAACAAGAAGTTTAGAAGACTCGCGGTCGGCGACGAAATTTTGTCGCGCTTGGTATTTCCGCCGCCGAACGCGCGATCGTATTTAAAGATCAAATCGACGATGTAGTCGCGTGTCTTCTGCGTGTACTCCGGCAGCTCACGACCGACATTGGTCGCCTGGATCGAAACGACCGGCGCCAGCCACGCGATGAGAACAGCAATCAAGAGGAAGACAATCGCGAACAGCGCGAGGACCGCTTTCGTTCGGCCCAAACCTTTCTCGCACATTTTCGTGACGACGGGGTCGAGCAGGTAAGCCAGGATGACGGCGATCGCGACCGGAATGAGGATCGGCTGAATAAAGCTGACGACGTTAGCGGCGATCCAAACGACGGAGCAGCCGATCGTGATCAGTACGACGACGAAGATCGCCGTGAGCGCCGCCCACATTGTCTTGCGTTGCCAGGGTGTGGGATATTTCGACATGGGGCCGTCGGTTTACCGGTTAATCTTACCCGGCGGTCCTTTGCTGATCGTCGTCTTGGTCTTTTCGATCTTTTCAGCGAGCAGTTTGTCCTCGGGACTCAAGGCGACGGCCTTCTGCCAGTAATCGAGGGCCTGCGGAATTCTGTTCAATTTCGAATAGGTGTCACCAATGTGGTCGAAGACAACCGCATCGGGCCGCGTGAGATTTTGTGCGGCGCGCAACAATTCATTGAGCGCGTCGTCAAATTTGTTCTTCCGATAATGGATCCAGCCGAGGGTATCGAGATAGGCGCCGTTGTTGGGATCGAATTGCAACGCCTGCGTAACCATTTGTTCGGCTTCATCAAGATGCATGTTGTGATCGGCCCACATGAACGCCACGTAATTGTAAGCCTCGGCTGAATTTGCCGGGTCGAGCGAGATGGATTTGCGAAAGAGATCGGCGGCCTTGTCGTAAAGACCGGCTTGATCGGCGGCGGCGCCGTAATCGAAATAGAAACGCGCGTTGAGCACTTCGTCATTGGAGGCCTGCGCTTCGTTCAACGCTTCTTCGAAAGTAATGATGGCCTGCTGCGGGTGTTTCGCTTCGCGCTGCGCGATCGCGAGGAAGTAGCTGAATTCGGGCACGCCCGGAAAACGCTGGCGCGCTTCGTCGAGAAACCTAATGGCGCGCTCGCTGTCCTTCAGCGGAACGATCAGCAATTCCGCCAGGCGCAAATAGGTGTTCGCGCGGCTCGGATTAATCAGAAGAGACTGCTCGTAATTCGCCGCGGCCTTGGCAAAAAGCGCCTTCGCCTGGTCGGGCTGGTTCGCTCGCTCGAGCGCGCGCCCGCCTTCATCGAACAGCTGCGCCAGTAATTCGTACGGCTGATATTTAGCCGGCTGTTTCCGAATGATTTCTTCCAGCATCGCGATCGCTTTGTCGCGCTGGTTGGTGAGAACGAAACCAGTGGCGAGTTTCTCGCGCGCGTTCAAATCGTCCGGCTGAAGTTCGAGGACTTTCAAATAAAGCGGAATCGCTTCCTGGATTTGCTGCGAGGCGGCGTAGTAGTCAGCGACTTCCTTGAGCGCGGCGGAATCCTCTCCGCCATTCGCGACGGCTTTGTCGAAGAAACCATTCACGCGCTTGATCTCTTCCGGCTTCGGTTCGCTGTCCGATTTGAAAACGATGGTGGCGTAGAGTTTGCCCAGGCGAATCCAAAAAGCGGGATCATCGCTCTTGACGTTGGCGGCGCGATCGAGCGCGGTCAGCGCTTTTTGCGGCTGACCGGCGGCTGCTTCGATTTCGTAGAGGCGCTGGTAGGCCTCGAAATTCAAAGGGTCGAGCGCGATGGCTTGGTTCGCGTATTTCACGGCTTGGTCGGTTTTCCGCAGATACTTGGCGTAGATGAACGCGAGCTGGAGATAGGGACCGGCCTCCTTCGGTCTCGCCTTGATCGCGTCCTTCAGCACATCGATCGCGCGCGGATAATCTGCCTGCTGGCTCAAAAGGGTCGCCACCCGTTGCGCGAGCTCCGATAGACCCGGCTCGAAATTTAGAACT
>DATILK010000155.1:0-3140 GCA_035476555.1 Chthoniobacterales bacterium
CGTCGCGATGCCGCCCGTTAACGGCTCCGCACTGGCGTTCGTGAAACCGTTTCGCTCGATCAATTCCAGCATTGCCGGGCCACTCGGAAATTTTTCGATAGAACCGCCGAGATAATCGTACGCCGACTTCTGTCCTGTCACGAGCGAAGCGAACAACGGCAAACACCGATGCAGATAGAAACGGTAGGCGGGCCGAAGTGCGCCGGTCGGAAGAGAAAAATCGAGGACGAGCAAATGACCGGCACTGCGCAAAACACGCGCCAGCTCGGCGAGAGCCCGGTCCCAGTCCGCCATGTTTCGCAAGCCGAAGGCGACGGTGACGACATCGAACGATGCGTCGGCGAACGGGAGTCGAAGCGCATCGGCGACAACCGTGTTCGCGACGCCTTTGTTGCGCGCGATCTCCAACATTTCACGCGAGAAATCTGCGGCGGTGATTTTCGCTTCGGGTAATCGATGATGAACAGCCAGCGCGAGATCGCCGCTCCCGGTCGCCAAGTCGAGGACATCGCGTGGCTTCCAAGCAGCCACGATTTTTGCGGCGCGCCGTCGCCAAAAAAAATCGGCGCCGCCGCTGAGAAGATGGTTCGCGAGATCGTAACGCCGCGCGATGCGGCCAAACATCGAGCGCACCGCGTCCGGATCGCGCGAGATGTCGGTCACTCCAAAGGCGGCTCGACGTTCTCTTCTTCGCGCGCCGTCAGCCGATTCTTTTCGATGATGCGCGCGCACGTGTTCCAGCGCAGGAGCGCGTCGTCGTTCCCGGGCGGGCGATGCTCCTCCGCCTTTTCGAACCAGATCATCGCCTCGCGAAAACCATCGTAGGCGTAATGGCGCGATCCCGGCGTGCCTTGAGCGAGTTTCGCTTTGGCGCGGCGCTCCGCGAGAATTCCGGTGTAATACGCGCGTTCGTAATCGCCTTTCACGCGCGAGAGAAGTTCTTTCGTCTGGGTATCGCTCACGCCGTAACCTTTTCCGAAACGATCCGTCACCGCGAGGAGCAACGTGATCAACGCCGATTGATTTTCCGGATCCGCCCGCAAGATATCGAGGCAGATGCTCTCGGCTTCGCCAGGTTCGTTGAGTAATCGGTAACGTTCCGCTTTCTCGAGCGCAGCTGGAATCGCTTCCCTGGAAAGTGGTTTTAAATCGGACATTTCCCCGACACGATTCAACATTTCGGGCGCTCCTTCCAGTGCAAAGCCGAAAGAACTGGCGGCCTCGCGGAAGCCAATCTTGCCACAGACCGCCCAAAAACCATAGCATTCGGCTTCCAACAACCCTGAATATGAAAACCGTTGAATCTGCAGTGCGCGAGCGTTACGCCGCAGGAGCTACCCTCACCGAGGCGAAGCTTTGCTGTCCGGTCGACTACAATTCGGAATATCTCCGGGCGATTCCGCAGGAAGTGATCGAACGCGATTATGGTTGCGGCGACCCGAGCAAGTATCTCCGCGAAGGAGAAACCGTTCTGGATTTGGGAAGCGGCACGGGAAAAATCTGTTTCATCGCGGCCCAAATCGTCGGCCCCAAAGGCCAGGTGATTGGGGTGGACATGACCGATGAAATGCTGGGCGTCGCGCGGCGCAACGCTCCCCTTGTGGCGGAGCGGATCGGTTTCGCAAACGTCGAGTTTCGCAAGGGTCGGATCCAGGATCTCGCTCTCGATTTGGAATTGCTGGATCGCGAACTACAAGGCAATCCCATTACGGACGCGGCTTCGTTCCTGGCGGCCGATGAATTGGCCGAGGAATTGCGCTGCCGGCATCCGCTCATCGTGAGCGATTCCGTGGACGTCGTCGTTTCAAATTGCGTCCTTAACCTGGTCGAACCGAAATCGAAGCGACAACTTTTCGGGGAAATTTTCCGCGTTCTCAAAAAAGGCGGACGCGCTGTTATCTCGGACATCGTGAGCGACGAGGAAGTGCCGGAACAAATGCAGAGCGACCCGGAACTTTGGAGCGGCTGTATCTCCGGCGCACTGACGGAAGAGGGGTTCGTGACGGCGTTCGAGACCGCCGGGTTTTATGGCATTCGCATTCTGAAACGCGACGCGGAACCGTGGCGGACGGTGCAAGGAATTGAGTTTCGCTCCGTCACCATCGAAGCGTTCAAAGGCAAACAGGGAGAATGTTTCGAGCGCAACCAGGCGGTGATTTATCGCGGGCCATTCAAGGAGGTTCTCGACGACGACAATCACCGAATGGAACGCGGCAAGCGCTACGCCGTCTGCGACAAGACCTACAATCTTTATCGCAAAGCGCCCTACCACGAATCCTTCGAGTTCGTCGAACCAATTGTCGAGCTTCCCCTGGCCGAGGCCGCGCCGTTCGATTGTTCGCGCACATCGTTGCGGCATCCGAAGGAGACGAAGGGCCAGGATTATAACGTTACGACCGACCCGAACAGCCAATGCTGCGATGGCGGAAGCTGCTGTTGATGATTTTCGTTCTTCTTTTTCTCGCGACCAGTTTTCTCGCCTATTCCAACGGCGCGAACGATAACTTCAAAGGCGTCGCATCACTTTTCGGCAGTCGCACGTGCAGTTATCGGACAGCAATTTCGTGGGCCACGCTCACGACCTTCGCCGGGTCGATCGCGTCGATTTTTCTCGCCCAGACGCTGCTAAAAAAATTCAGCGGCAAAGGCATCGTGCCCGATCAATTCGCCGGCTCCGAATATTTTGTCCTGGCCGTTGCCATCGGCGCGGGCGCGACCGTGATCCTGGCGACGCTCCTTGGATTTCCGATTTCGACGACGCACGCCCTGACTGGCGCCATCGTTGGATCCGGGCTGGTAGCAGTGGGACCAGCCGTCAATTTCGCGGCCCTCGGCAAAGGGTTTGTTCTGCCTTTATTGCTTAGTCCCGCGCTGGCAATCCTGATCGCGAGCATTCTGTATCTCGGGTTTCGCGCGATTCGAATCGGAACCGGCGTAAGCAAGGAGTGGTGCATCTGTCTTGGAACCGAGGAACGCGTCATAGCCGTCCCCGAACCTTCCGCGCTCGCATTTCGTCACGTGTCGGCGCCGCTTTCCCTCACGATCGACGAGCAGGAAAACTGTCGCGAGCGTTACGCCGGCTCATTTCTTGGCTTTGGCGCACAACAACTGATGGATTCGGGACACTTTCTCAGCGCGGG
>DATILK010000156.1:0-6349 GCA_035476555.1 Chthoniobacterales bacterium
TGTGCGGCTCGTGATAACGAACGAAGGTGTCGTCCCAGAGGATGACTTCGCCGCGTTTGGTAGGGCGAGACTCGGTCGAGCCGTTGGGCGCGCGTTGTGGCTCGACCGAGTCTCGCCCTACCAAAGAGCGTTGCCGAAACCAGCGATCGAACCGCTGCTCCGCGTAATGCGGCAACGGTCGCTTGTCCGTTAAGCCGAGCGTCTTTCGCATCAAACGCCGGACCGTTGGCGACTCGAGAGTCGCATTCGCGATGCCCGGCACCATGCAACCGAGCCGGCCTAACAAGTCGACGTGGCTTAGGATTCGTTCCCGCAACGGCAAGCCATCACGCCGATGTCGCGCATGCGTCAGTTCCGCCTTGAGGAGCGCCAGATTCACATTCGACGGGCACTCGACCGTGCACGCTTTGCACGAGAGACAATTACTCAGCGCCGCGTCCAGCTCCGCGCTCCGCAATGGATCGTCCTGAAAACGCAACTCCAGCGCGGCCCGGATCGCATTGGCGCGGCCGCGGGTCGACATGTATTCCTCGCCGGTCGCGAGAAACGTCGGGCACATCGTCGGCGCATCTTTCCGGCAACCGCCGCAGCCGTTGCATTGCTCGAGATTGCCGATGAACGAGTCGTCCTTGAACGCGAACGCTAGCGTCGGCTCGAACGGCAACTTCAACCGCGTCTCCGATTCAACCCGCAGGTGATTGTCGATCTTGAACCGGCCGTCGCTGAAAATTTTTCCGGGATTAAACAGATTTTTCGGATCGAACAGTTGTTTGATCTGTCGCATCACGCCGAGCAGCTCGTCACCGACCTGCTCCGCCATGTATTCGGTGCGCGCCATCCCGACACCATGCTCGGCCGCGAGCGATCCTTTGAATTGCCTAACGAGTGCTGAAACCTGGTTCGCGACCTGGCGATACTTTTGAAGATCGCCCGCGGTGTGGAGGTCGAGCACCGGCCGGACGTGCAAGAGTCCTGTCGCGGCATGGCCGTAGTAGCAAACCTCGAGATTGAGCGGGCGCATGATCGATTCGAGAACAGCGACGTAATCGGGTAATTGCGCCGGACGCACCGCCGCGTCCTCGATGAACGCGACCGGTTTCGCCGCGCCTTTGCGGCCAGTCAGCAATGACAACCCAGCTTTCCGCATTCCCCACACGAGATTCATCTCGGCCGGCTTCGTGCAGATCGTAGTGCGTAAACCGAGTTTTTTGGCGGAGAGCAACGCGAGGCGTTCCGCGATGTCGTCGTAAAATTCGACGATCAGGATCGCTTCGCACGGTTTGGTGTCGAGCTCGAGTAATTGCCGCGCGGGTTCGAAAAGAAGTTGCCCTTTGGTCTGATCGAAAAGCGGGCGGTCGATGTGCTCGATCGCGGACGGTTTCAGTTCGAGTAGCTCGACGGTCGCCTGCATCGCTTCCGCGACCGACGAGAAGAAGACAAGGCCCAATCCTTTCTCGCGCGGTAACGGCACGATCTTTAGTTCCGCGGAAAAAATGGCGGCGAGTGTGCCTTCGCTGCCGCAAAGCATGTTATTGAGATTTCCCGGATCGCGAAGCCAGCGCGCGAGCGCGTAACCAGACCAGCGTTTTTGAAGACCGGGCGGCATCCATTCCGCGATCTGGCCCGCATGCGCGGCGACGAGATTCGCGATCACTTCGCGTTGCGCGCGCAAGGTTTGATGGGCCGGCCCAATTTCACTGATGGAACCGTCTGCCATCACCAATTCCTGCGAGACAACGTGATCGGCCGTCGTGCCGTAAACCGGAACGCGCGCGCCGGAAGAATCGTTCGCGATCATGCCGCCGATGGTGGCGCGCGAACTGGTCGCGACGTCGGGACCGAAACAAAAACCGTGCGGTTTCAAGAACGCGTTGAGCTGATCGAGAACAACGCCAGCGCCAGTGCGGACAGTGCGCGCTTCCAGATTGAGATCGGTGATCTGCCGGTTGTAGCGCGAAAAATCGACGATCAATCCGTCGCCGATCGCGCCGCCGGAAAGTCCGCTGCCAGCGCCGCGTGGAGTCACGGGAATGTTTGCGTCCGCCGCTGCCCTGATAATCGAACTCGCTTCCTGCGCGCTGCCCGGGAACGCCACCGCGGCAGGCTCGAGTTGGTAAAGCGATGCGTCGGTCGCATAGAGCCGGCGCGTGAAATCGTCGAACGCGATCTCGCAACCGGCGTTGTCGAGCGTGGATCGTTGCAACGACGTCATTGCGTCGCAAATCTACGCAGCCCGCAGGGCCGCGGCTACAGAAGAACTATTCCATACGCAGCGCTTCGATGGGATTCACGAGGCTGGCGCGGCGGGCCGGGAGATAGCAGGCGAGAAAGGCAACGACCGCGAGAGTTACGATCGCGCCGATCAATGCTACCGCGTCGAGCGCGCCGACGTTGTAAAGTAAACTGCTCAAGGCGCGACTCGCAGCGAACGCGCCCAGAAGACCAGCCAATAGTCCCATACCAATCAGCGAAATACCTTTCCCGAGAACGAGCCGCAGCACATCGGCGCGACTGGCACCGAGGGCGAAACGAATTCCCATCTCGCGCGTGCGCTGGGTCGTGCTCAAGGCCATTACGCCGTAAATGCCGACGCTCGCCAGGACGAGCGCGAGGCCGGCGAATGCGCCGAGCAACATCATGGTAAGCCGGCGCGCCGCCAGGCTCGAGCCGATGTTCTTCTCCATGGTCGAGATGGCGGAGACGGGCTGATCGGGATCAATCGATTCGACCTCGCGTTTGACGGCGTTCGCGAGCGAGAGCGGATCGCCGGCGGCGACGCGGACCAGCAGGCTCACGCCTTCGTTCGGGAACTGCGCGAACGGGAGGTGGATCTGCGAGAAGCCGAGTTGCTCCACGTTCTCCTCGCCGGGCGCTTCGTTGCGCGTCCGTGGCACGATCCCGACGATGGCGAGCGGCGGCGGATCTTTCTTTAACGTCTGGTTATTGTCGAGCTGTTTGCCGATCGGGTCCTGGCCGGGAAACCATTTCTTCGCCAGACTTTCATCAATGATCACTGCGGTTTGCCTCCCCGATGCTTCCTCCGGTCCAAAAGCGCGACCGCGCATGATCGGCATGCCGAGGACCTTGAAGTAATCGGGCGAGACGAAATTCATTTCGGCCGATGGTTCCTTGCCGTGCTCGGGCTCCGGCGTGCCGGTGATGTGGAAGGAGCTGTCCCATTCGTTGTCGTCGAACGGAACGTTGACCCCAATGCCAGCAGCGGTGACCGATGGAAGCGCAGAGACTTTAGCCAGCAGCTTGTCGTAGAACGCGTTGATCTTTTCTTCCTTGTCGTAGCGCGCTCGGGGCAGGGAGATCGTCATCGTGAGGATATTGTGCGGGTCGAACCCGAGCGGGGCTTGTTGCGCCTGCCAAAAACTTTTGAGCATCAATCCGCCGCCGGCCAGCAAGACGACCGCAAGCGCGACCTGGGTGATGACGAGTCCGGCTCGGGCCCGTTGTTTCGCCAGGCCATCGCTGCTTCCGCGCGCGCTTTCATGCAAAGCGAGCGCGAGCGAACTGGTCTTCGAGATTCGCCACGCCGGCCAGATGCCGACGAGAACGCCGGAGAGAATCGCGACCGCGATGGTAAAGACGAGCGCTGCCACGTCGATCCGCGTTTCCTGGAAACGCGGGACACCGCGCGGACTCAATGCCAGGATCGCGTCGAGACTCCAAATGGCGAGAAGCACACCGGCGAGCGCGCCGAGCAACGCGAGCAGCGCGCTTTCCGTGAGCACCTGCCGCGTCAAGCGCCAGCCGCTTGCGCCGAGCGCACTGCGAACGGCGAGCTCTTTTCCGCGCGCGAGCATCCGCGCAAGCTGAAGGTTCGCGACGTTCGCGCATGCGATCAGCAGCACGCACCCAACCGCGCCGAGGAGCATGTAAAGGCTCTGGCGGTACTGGCCGACGGACGCATCGAGCAAACGCTGGAGCGTGACGCGCCGGCCGGTGTTCGTGTCCGGATATTTTTTCTCCAGTGCGGCGGCAATCGTCTCCATGTCAGCGTCCGCTTGCTCGAGAGTTACGCCAGGTTTCAGTCGGCCAATGGCGCCGAGGCCGGGGTGATTATCGCGCAAGAGAGTGCCGGGTTGGGCGCGAACATCGCCAAGCGTGACGTAAATTTCCGCCAGCCGCGGCAGCCGAACGATCGACGGCAGCACGCCGATGATCTCGTACGGCTCGCTGTCGATGAAGAGCTGTTTGCCGAGCACATCGTGCGACGCGCCGAAGCGCGTCCGCCAGAGTTTGTCGCTGATGAGCGCGACCTTTGGCCCTTTCGGGACGTCCTCGGCTTCGGTGAAATCGCGGCCGAGTTGCGGCGCGACACCGAGGACCTTCAAAAAATTGAACATGACCCGGCCACCGCCGATCCGTTCGGGCGCGATGCCGCCTTTCGGTGTCGAAACGTTGTAGGATTCGCGGCGGAAAAGCGCGATGTCAGTGAAGGTGTGCTGCTCGGCCCGCCAATCGAGGAAGTTCGGATAACTGACCGACCCGGAAGGATACCTCGGCGTTCTTTCGCGAATGTTGATGAGCCGGTCCGGTTCCGGATACGGCAGCGGCCGGAGCAGGACGGCGTTGACGACGCTGAAGATGGCCGTATTCGCGCCGATGCCGAGAGCAAAGGCGAGAATGGCAAGCGCAGCGAAACCGGGCTGTTTCGCCATCATCCGAAAGGCGTAGCGGATGTCGGAGAGTAAAGTTTGCATCTGTTCGTTCGTTTGAAATTTACTCGGAGCGCAGCGCGACGATCGGATCCACGCGGGTGGCTCTTCGCGCAGGGACCCACGCAGCGATAAAGCCGACGGCGGAAACAAGGAGAACGATCCCCGCGAACGTGATCGGATCAGACGCGCCGACTCCGAACAGGAGGCTGTTCAACAATCGCGTCGCGGCGAACGCGCCCGCCACTCCCACCACAAGGCTAATTGCGACGATCGCCATGGCCTGGCCGACGACGAGGCGAAAGATGGATGTTTTTCCCGCGCCCAAAGCGATGCGAATCCCGATCTCACTCGTGCGCTGCGAAACCGAATAGGCCATCACGCCGTAGATGCCGATCGCGGTCAGGAGCAGCGCTGTTCCGGCAAAAATGGAAAGCAGCATGGCGTTGAACCGTGGCCGGGCCAACGCGCGCGAGAGGTACTCATCAAAGATCCGGACCCGGACCAGAGGAATGTTGCGATCGATCGCCGCGAGTTCCCGCCTTACCGCGGAAGTGATCGCGGCCGGATTAGAGATGCTGGTTCGAGCCACGATCGACACCGAATCCATCGGGATCTGGGAGGTCGATAAATAAATCTCCGGCGTAAACTCCATCCTGAGCGTGCGGTGTTTCACGTTCCCGACCACGCCCACGATCGCGCGCATGAGCGCTTTTTCATCGCCGACTCCCCAGCTCGGTTTGATGTGCTTGCCGACGACCTTCTCAATGCTTTGGCCGGGGAAAAACTTGTGCACGAACTCTTCGTTCACGATCACAACCGGCAACGACCTGAATTGATCGGTCGGCTCGAAGCCGCGCCCTTGGAGAATGGGAATTCCCATCGTTTTGAAATAATCGAGGCCAACGATCCGGTGCGGGCTGTCGGGCTGCTGACCTTCCGGTGCGGGCCGTTCTTCGATGTCGAATGAGCTGACGTTGTTGCTCCCGCTCAACGGCAGCGGCCAGGTTGTCGTGACCGATTCAACTCCGGGAATCGCGCGGAGCCGGGGCATGAGCTGATCGAAAAACGCAATAATGTTTTCCGGTTTCGGATAAGCGGATTGCGGCAGGCCAATCTGTGCGGTGAACAGATGATCGGCGCGCATGCCGATATCGACGCGGCCAAGCCGGGCGAAAGTTTGGATCAGAAGACTGGCGCAAATCAGCAGGATCAAGGCGAGCGCGACCTCGGTCATGACCAGGGCGTTCCGCACCCGGCGTTTCCCCTCGGTCCCGCCGGCGCCGCGCGCGCCAGCTTTCAAAGCGGTATTGAGATCAACGTGAGACGCCTGCCATGCCGGAACGAGGCCGAAAATAATTCCGGTGGCGAGGGAGAGCAGAAGCGTGAAGGCGAGGACCGCGCCGTCCAACTCAGTCGTGCTGATCCGCGGAATATTTCCGGGCACGACGGCCACCAACGCGTCGGTCCCCCATTTCGCAATGATCAATCCGAGTCCGCCGCCCAGCGCGGCGAGAAGCAGACTCTCGGTCAGGAGCTGGCGAATGATTCGAACGCGGCTCGCGCCAAGCGCACTGCGGAGCGCGATTTCTTTCCCGCGGCCGGAGGCGCGGGCGAGCATGAGATTGGCGACGTTCGCGTTGGCGATGAGCAGCAGGCAGGCGACCGCGCCAAACAAAACA
>DATILK010000157.1:0-3292 GCA_035476555.1 Chthoniobacterales bacterium
ATCGGTGATCCCGGCCGGAATGAAAATGTCCCCTCGAAGGCCGGCATCACCGATCCCGGCTACAACAAACCGGGAATGCGCGAAGTGCGCGAGCAACGCCGCGTTGCCGCCGAAGAACGGAAAGCCGAGGCAAAAGCAAAACGAGATCACGAAAAGAAAGTTCGCGATCTGGAAATGCAGATTTTGAAACTCGAAGGCCGCCAAAAAGAGCTCACTGAGGAATTGGAAAAGCCCGAAATCTACGAACGCGGCGGAGCCGCGACGCAGTTGAATCGCGAGCTCTTGGCGATCACGGAAGATTTGGAGTGGCTGAATTCTGAGTGGGAAAAGTTCGCCGCCCATCAGCCGGTCTAGCCTCGCGCGAGCCAAACGAAAACGGCCCTTTCGCGAACACGTTGCGATTGGTTTTTGGAACCATGGCGAAACGACCGTCTTTTTTCTCGAATGGTTTTAGTCTGTTGAAACAAACCGCGATCGAGTGGCGCGATGACAAGGCGCCGCAGCTCGGCGCCGCGCTCGCTTATTACACAGTCTTCTCGCTCGCACCGCTCGTGTTGTTGCTGCTTGCGATCATCGGCGTGCTTTTTCGAGACGATCCCTCGGGCGCCTGGACGCGGGTCACCGCGCAGATGGGTTATTTCCTCGATAGAAGCGCGGTCCAGGTCGTGACCGATATCGCGAAAGATGCGTCGAAGCCGGGTAAGAGCACTCTGGCGACGGCGATCGGCATTGGACTGGCGCTGTTTGGCGCGAGTGGAGTTTTCGGCCAATTGCAGGATGCGCTGAACACGATCTGGGGCGTGAAAGCGAAACCGGGCGAGGGGATCATGTCGTTTCTTCGGGCGCGTTTCATCTCCTTCGCGATGCTCGGCGGCGTTTTCTTTCTGCTCCTCGTGTCGCTGACCGTCGAAGCGCTCTTGAAAGGGTTTAGCCAATACGTGCAGCATGCGCTTCCCGGCGGTCTGACAATCGCGGTGTCCGTTTATCTCGTTTTCGATTTCGCAGTCGTGACCGTCCTGTTCGCGATGATTTTCAAATTCCTGCCCGACGCCGAAATTCAGTGGCGCGACGTCTGGATCGGCGCGGCCATGACCGCCGTATTTTTCGGAATCGGCAAATGGGCGTTGGGTCTGTATCTCGGCAGCGGCGCGGCGGCGTCTGCGTACGGCGCGGCCAGCTCGCTGATCACGTTGCTGCTCTGGATTTATTATTCGTCGCAGATTCTTCTTTTCGGCGCCGAGTTCACCCAGGTTTATGCGAACCAGGCTGGGCGCAGAGTCAAGCCGAGCGAACACGCAGTGCCGATCGTGACGACGGAAGTGGAAAAGCGGAAGTAGTTGCTACGCCGGGCGCCAATCGAGATCGCCGTCGCGGGCGAGAGCGGGCTCGGGCAATTCGCGCGCATCCGAAGACTCTGGCGACTCCTCGGCGTCGGCGTCGACTTCGTCCTCCCGGCCTTCATGGTGTTCCTTCGCGATCAACATGTAGAGGGACGGAACGATGAAGAGCGTGAAGATCGTTCCGATCGTCATCCCGCCGACGAGCACCAGGCCGATCGAGTTTCGAGCGGCGGCTCCTGCGCCTGTGACGAGCGTGAGCGGGAAGTGACCGGCGACTGTCGCGACGGTCGTCATCATCACCGGGCGCAACCGAATCCGCGCCGCCTGCGCGATTGCCTCGAGTTTCGTTGAACCGCCTTGCTGCAGTTTATTTGCGAACTCCACAATTAGGATGCCGTTCTTTGCTACTAGTCCCACCAGCGTCACCAGGCCGACCTGGGAGTAGATGTTCAACGTGGTTGTAAATGGATCCGTCCAAAATTGGCCGAACGGCATTTTGAGGAACGTGAACAGCAGCGCGCCAAACATCGCCAGCGGCACGGAACCGAGAAGAATGATGAAGGGATCGCGGAAGCTGTTGAACTGCGCCGCCAGAACCAAAAAGATCAGGGTGACGGCGAGCGCGAATGACGGCAGAAATTTGTTGCCTTCAGTCCGCAACTGGCGCGACTCGCCGGTATAATCCACCACGTAGCCTTTCGGAAGAGTTCTCCCGGCTTCCTCCTCGAGAAACTTGAGGACGGTGTCGAGCGACCGCGTGGGCACGCCGCTGAGAGTGACGGCGTTCAACTGCTGCATGCGGTTGAGCGAGCGCGCAACGGTCCGGCGTTCGATGTGCGCGACGGTACTGAGCGGAATAAGTTTCTTGTCCGGACCCGTGACGTAAATGCTCTCGAGCTGTTCGGGATTGAGGCGATCGATGCGTTTGATTTGCGGGATAACCTTGTAACTGCGGCCCGAGATGTTGAACCAGTTGACGTAATTGCCGCCGATCGCTGCCGACAAGTCGGCGCCGACCTGTGACATATCGAGCCCCATCGACGCGACCTTGTCGTGATCGAAAACAATCTGCGACTGCGGCTGATCGATCTTCGTGTCGATGTCGGAAAAGCGGAACATGCCGGCCTGCATGGCTTTCCCCTGCAGCTCTTTCGCCAGATCTAGGATGCGGTCCTGGTCAGCGGTTGAAGCGATGACGAAGCTGACCGGCATGGTCTCGCCGCCGGGCAACGGCGGCGGCATGACCGGGAACATTTGGATGCCGGGAATCGCGCCGAGCTTCTGCTGCAATACCGGCACGTAAGCCGCGGTCGGCGTTTTGCGAATGCCCCACGGCTTGAGCACCATTCCACCGAACCCGCCGCTCGGATTCGTGATCTGAAAACTAAACTGCGTATCGGGAACGGTGTGGAATGCGCGCCCGGCGGCATCGGCATAACGAATCGTGTCGTCGATCGTCGCATTCGCCGGCGCGGTAACGATGCCGAAGATCACTCCCTGGTCTTCGACGGGCGCCTGTTCCTTCGGCGATTGCAGGTAGAAAATAATCGCGAGCAGCGAGAGCCCGATCCAGACTGTGTAAACCATCGGCCGCGCCGCAAGGGTGCGATCGAGCCGGGCGCCGTACCAATCGCGAAACCGATCGAAGGTGCGATTCACCAGCCCGGTAAATCCTTTGTCCGAATGGCCGGCCCGCAGCAGATAAGCGGACATCATCGGCGAAAGGGTCAACGCCACGACTCCAGAGATGGTGACCGCGCCAGCGAGGGTAAGAGCGAATTCGCGGAAGAGTGCGCCCGTCAATCCGCCCTGCAACGCGATCGGCGTGTAGACCGCCGCGAGCGTGATCGTCATCGCGATGATCGGGCCGACGAGCTCGCGCGCCGCGTCGGTCGCCGCGGCCACCGGAGACTTCCCGGCATGCAAGTGCCGCTCGATGTTCTCGACCATGA
>DATILK010000158.1:0-3802 GCA_035476555.1 Chthoniobacterales bacterium
CGTCGTAAAGGAAGCGGACGCCATCGAGGAAAAACGCCGCGGGAACTTCGGAATAAAAAAGCCGATCGGGATGCGCGAGATAGAATGTGCCTTCGCGTTTGGATTGGAGCATCAGGCGTTGCCACTCGGCGCGGGTGACGACGGCGCCGGAGATCAGAACGGCGAAAGTCAGAAGGGCAGCGAAGGTGCGGGCGCGTTGTGGCAGTGGTGCGTGGAAACACGCAATACCGCCGGCGATCAGTAGTCCGTTCCCGAGAAGAAACAGAGCGCGGCACCAGGTCCCGTGATCGAGCCATTGCAATGAGACCGGAAAGGCGACCGGATAAATCACGGCCAGATCCGAGCCGAGAACCAAAGCGGCGTAGATCAGGAAGCGGCCGGGATTTTCCTGCCGGCGCGCAAAGAAGATGAGCAACGCAAGCGCGAGAAGGACGAGAGCATAGCCGCCGAAATTTCCCGCGAGCGTGTAAGGAAGCCGGGACAGATAGATCAGGTATTCTGCCGGACGCAGCCAGGGCGAGCCGCTGGCGACCGTCGGTCCAAAGACCCAATAGCGATAAACAAAATAGAGAGGGATCAGGACCAGCAAGGCGAGAGCGGCGCGGTTCCGTTTCGATTCGAACAAATAGATCGCGCAGAAAAGCGGAGTTGTGATGGCGTACAGTTCCTTGAAGAGCATCGCGCTGGCGACTGCCAGGCAGAGCAACGCGGTCGTGCGCGCGTTCTCGCGCCACGTGCCCTGGCTGAGACTTTGCGTGAACGCCACCGCCAGCAGACTGACGGCGAATCCTTCGAGGTAATGGCGCGCCGACAAAAATTCGGTGACGACAATCGTCGCGGGAAGGCAGAGCCAGAGCGAACCGACCATGATCGCTGCGCGAATTGAAACGCCAAAGCGGCGGAGAACGTGGAAAAGCAACATGAGTGTGAGCGCGACGCTGACGGTGTTGTGGAGATGCGCGAGGGCTAGGCTGCGATAGGCGAGGTGACTATCGATCCATTCCGAAACGGCCTGGAACGGTGTCAGTGCTCCACCGGCGCCCAAGCTTTTGATCGTCTCGCGGGTGAAAAACGCCGCGGGGTTTTGGATCGTCCTGACAAAACCGAACAGATAGCAATCGTCTTCGAACCACCAGTGGGAAAAGGTTCGCAGGAAAAAGCCGTTGTAGACGACGGAGGTGAGGAAAAAGAAAACCCAGTAGCGCCAGTTCGAGAACGTCTCGCGCAACGACGGCCGGATTTCCTCAGGCGCGCGATCGGAGGTCATCGCAAATCTTCCAGCCACGCTTCGAGCAATTCCAGCTCGGCGTCGGGAAGCCAGCCGCCACGAACCAGTGCCTGATAACAGGCGCGCAGATTGTCCCCGATGTGCGCTACGCCGGTTTGCAGTTCAAGTTTAGCAAGAGCCTCACAGATCGCGCGGTTTTGCAGATAGCCGGGGATTTCATCGGCGAAATCGCGGAGCAAATTGTGCGGGTTGCGTTCCTGGGTCACGTCCGGGCTCTGAAACAAGATGTGCCAGTCGTTCGTCCAGGCGATGCGTTGAGCGACGAAACTTCGCCAGATATCCGTGACCCGAAACGAACAATGCGCCGGCAGATACAATAACGGATAGGCGTCCGGCCACCACGCGGTGTTCTGACTGTTGAATGGGCACCAGGAACCGGCGCCGAGGGCAACGCTGATGTTCCGCCGAAATGTTTGAGGCAGCGGAAGAGTGATTCGATAAATCGCGTCTACGTCCGGGTTGGCGTCCGCGAGTCCTTGCTGGATTGGACAAGCAACTTCTTCCGTCGTGGAGCTTAGGCCCGGAGGTGGATGGTGAATCGCGTCCAGCGGGAGACCGCGCGGCCAAATGTTCGCTTCGGTGAAATAACGATAAACGTTGACCCAACCGGCTGAGCGAAGGACCGGGGCGCTGTTTTGCAATTGGCGCGGGCGCCAGAATTCCTGCTGAGGAAAATTATCATCGTCCGTTTCAAGAATGAAGGGCGCGCCAGCACGAGCGGCGAGGAGGTAGCCGATGTTTTTCCGGGCGTAATGCCGTGTCGGGCAGAGTTCGGCGAAACGGAGGCCACTCTTTTTTTGCCGGGCGAGATCGTAATAATCGCAGCGCTGCAAATTGAAATCCGGACGACTGTTTGCATCGCCGATAACGACGATCTGGTAATCAGCGGCAGCCGCTCCCTCGGCGATCTCGCGAAGCGCGGGACTCGGCTCGAAAATTGAAGTGACGACAATCGCCGGCGATTCGTTCACAGCGATCCAGCCAGGCGAGCCCGAAATAAGCGCCACAAGTTTAGGAAGGCATCCCCGAGCGCGGTCGATCCAACGACATGCGTCGGCGAGCGGTATTGAATGGGAACCTCGACGACGTTGAGATCGCGGCAGTGCGTTTTCATTTCGGTTTGGAAAAAAGGACCGCGCGATCGGATCCCGCGGCGGAGAATTGTCTCCAGCGCTTCGCGGGTGAACAATTGAAATCCGCTGGTCATGTCGGTGAGTTTGGTGCCGAGCAACAGATTGGTCACGACAGTTCCGCCGTAACTGATCCAGTAGCGCGCGAACGATCGATCCACGAAAGAGCCGCCTGGGCAAAACCGGCTGCCGAAAACGCAGTCGTAACCGTTCCGCATTTTCTCCAGCAGAGTGGGAATATCGGATGGGTGATGGCTAAAGCCGGCATCGATTTCGAGAATCCAACCCGCATTCGTTTCGAGCGCTTCGCGATATCCACGGACGTAGGCATCGACAACACTGCGATTTTCTGGCGCCCAAACGACATTCATTTCCGGCACTGTCGCAGCGTGGGTTTCGAGAATTTTGCGAGTATCATCCGTGCTCGCCCGATCCACGATCGCGAGAAATTTTCTTTGTCGCAGGGCCGCGCAATTCGCCAGGACGGAATCCACAAAACGCGTGGCGGTTTCTGCTTCGTTCGCCATCGGACAAACGATCGCGAGCGAAATGTCGTTGAGGCTGCGCACGGCGTAATCTAGGCGGCACCGAACGGCCGACGACACGAAAAAAACGCGCGGACAATTTCCCGTCCGCGCGTCCCAATTAACCCCGCTCGTTTATCAAGCCTCGACCGGCAATTCCACGTCGACCGGCCGCTCTTTCTTGCTGAGCGCCCGGCGAAGCTTCGACAGAGCAATGTTTTGCAGCTGCCGGATCCGCTCCCGCGTCACGCCGAATTTCTTGCCGACTTCCTCGAGCGTCTTCGGCTTTCCGCCATCGAGTCCGAAACGCGAGAAGATGATCTTTCGCTCGCGGTCGTCGAGCACATCGAGCAGCCCGCCGACTTCATTGCGCAGGTTTTTGTCGCGCAGCAACTCAAACGGCGTCTGCGCTTCCTCATCACCGACGATCTCGCCGAACTCGGTCGAATCATCGTCGCTGATCGGGGCGTCGAGCGAAGCTGGACGAATCGAGACGGTCTTCAGCTGCGAGACTTTGCCCGCAGCGATGCCGATCTCTTCGCCGAGCTCGTCGTCGGTCGGCTCACGGCCAAGCTCCTCACTCATCTGGAGCGAGACGCGGCGCATCTTCGAGATCTTGTCGACCAGGTGCACTGGCAACCGGATCGTTTTGCTCTGGTTGGCCAGAGCGCGCTTGATCGACTGTTTGATCCACCAGGCGGCATAAGTGCTGAGCTTTCCGCCCTTGGCGGGATCAAACCGTTCGACGGCTTTCATCAAACCGATGTTGCCTTCCGAAACGAGGTCGAGCAGCGGCAGACCAAGGTTCGCGTAATCGTGGGCAATCTTGACGACAAGACGCAGGTTGGAGCGAATCATCA
>DATILK010000159.1:0-7480 GCA_035476555.1 Chthoniobacterales bacterium
CGTTGATTCCCTCGAAATGTTTGAAGAGCAGGATGAGCCGTTCGAGGTGCGACGCTTCCAGCTTGCCGTTGATGCTGTAAAGCGGATGGGCAACCGAGTGCGCGATGCTCTCGCGCTGGAGGTAGCTTTGCAGATCGAAAATGTTGTCGCGCGCTCGAACGATTTCCGCGTGTTGCGCCTCGCTGATTCCCCAGACGAGGAGATGAATCTTGCAAGGATCGGTCGGGAAATGAGTCGTCACTTCTTCGCTGATAAACGTCCCAGCCAGATCTGCGATCTCGAGATTTCCCTCGATCGTGTCGTGGTCGGTGATGGTGACAAAATCCATCCCGTGTTCGCGGACGAGGCGATACAACTCGCGCGGATCGCTGTAGCTGTCGGGAAAATCGAACCGGCGAAAGAGCCATTCTTCCGAGCGCGCGCTGAAACGCGAATGAATGTGAAGGTCGCAGCGGCTCATAACCATTCGTTAGGCCTGACGCCGGACGCGTTTCTCCGCGATCCAATCGCGGTAAGTCGTCGCGTTCCGATTCTCCCGCAGGCGTTCCGTCAGCCGTAAAGCCTGGGCCCACACTTCCGGATAATCGCGGTCCGGTGGATGAATGCTGACGCGGGCCAGCGGTGCGTCGGCCAGTTGACTCGCGAGCAGGTTATTCCAGGCGAGACTCGTCGTTCGTCGCCACCCGCTCCGCACACTGTAAGCCAGCGTCCGGGCCGAATAATTTTCGCCGGACCGCAAATCGCGCACGCCGGTCAGTCGTGTCGTGTATTCCATGTCGGCATCCGCGGCGGCACGTTCTCCGGGCGCGCCGAGCAACCAGGCCGGCGCGATGAATCCGCGCGGAGTCAATCCGGCGGCCGTGAATTCTTCCCGTGCTTTCGTGATTCGGCGAAACGCCTCGTCGTAATCGAGATCGTAAAATTCGCCTTCATCCTTTGTGTAGAACCGCGTGAACAATTTCTGTGAGATCGATTCGCCGTTGCGCCGCGGGCGTTCGTGAAAATAACCGTGGATCACGATCTCGTGTCCTTTCCTTTCCAACTCCTGAAGCCAGCGAACGAACGCGCGATCCTCGGTCGAGCAGCCGCGGCGATGATAATTCGGCACCACCAGCAACGAGGCGACCGCGACGCCGCGATGAGCCAGATCGGAGATAATTTCGTCGACGCGCGCCTGGGTGGCCGGCGCCACATCGTGGATCGAAACGACCAGCGCCGCGCGCTCCGCTTCCGCCGAGAGCGCGAAGAGGGACGGCAACGACGTCGCACTGGCTCCGGTCACGCCGGAATTTTCGGCCTCAAGTCGAACGCAAACAAGCCTAATCGCTGCGCTTGCTCATCCGCACGATTTCTTCGAATTCCGCGCTCGTTACTGGCTGAACGGAAAGACGCGACAAGCGAAGGAGCGCCATTCCTTTCAGCTTCGAGTTCCGCTTGATCTCGTCGAGCGTGATCGGTTTCGGCAGCGCTTTCTCCGGCGCCAGGTCCACGGCACTCCAATCGCCTTCCTTCGCCGTCGAGTCCGGGTACGCTTCGCGGACGATTTTGGCGACCCCGACGATCTCTTTGCCCACGACGCTGTGATAAAAAAACACCGCTTCCCCTTTGCGCATCGCGCGCAGATTATTTCGCGCCGTGAAATTTCGCACTCCGGTCCACGCCGTCTTGCCATCCGCAACAAGATTCGCCCACGAATAAGCGGACGGTTCCGATTTCACGAGCCAGTATTGTTTCACGTTGCGATTAGTAGAACACCGCAGCCGATTCGACAACTGCGCGGCTTTGTTTCACACTCGCTCCCATGGCTCGCGGCGCGTTCATCACATTCGAAGGCTCGGAAGGCTGCGGAAAATCGACCCAGGTAAAGCGGCTCGCAGCGCGCCTTGAGCAGGCGGGCATCCGCACCCTCGTCACGCGAGAGCCCGGCGGGACTGCGATCGGTGAGAAAATTCGCGACCTGCTTCAGTTCGCGCCGGAAAGTTTTGCGATGACTCCCGAGACCGAAGTGCTGCTTTTCGAAGCGAGCCGGGCCCAGCTTGTCCGCGAAACAATTCAACCGGCGATCGAGCAAGGAACAGTTGTGATCTCCGATCGGTTCTTCGATTCGACAACCGTTTACCAGGGCGTCGCGCGCAAACTCTCGCCGGAGATCGTCACCACGCTGAACGCATTCGCTGTCGGTAACACGCGTCCCGACGTGACATTCATTCTCGATATCGATGTCGAAACCGCTCGGGCTCGCATGCTCCGTCGCATTCGTCCGGTGGCAGTGAAGGATCGGATGGAAGAAGAGCCGATCGAATTCTACGAGCGCGTTTGCGACGGCTATCGCGAATTGGCGAAGCGCGAACCCGATCGCTTCATCCTGATCAACGGCGCGCAACCACCTGAAGCGATCGAGGAACAAATTTGGAAAACTGTTTCCGACCGATTGAAAACGTAGCGATGGCTTTCACCCGCACCGGAGCATTGGAATATTTGAGCCGCGCGCACGAACGCGGACGCCTTGGCCACGCCTATCTGATTTCGGGACCGCCGGGCAGTGGCAAACGTGGCCTCGCCTCCGATCTTTCGAATCTGGTCGCGTCCGCGAAATCGGACGACGTTTTTTCTTCGCCGCCGCCCGGAGTTTTTTTGGCCGAGCCGGAATCGAAATCGCGCCGAATCGTCATCGATCAGGTCCGCGCGCTCGAGCATGCGCTGCAAATGCGGAGCAGCAACGGTCATCGTAAAGTCGCGATCATCGCCGATGCCGATCGGCTTCAGCCGCAGGCGGCGAACGCGTTTCTCAAAACCCTGGAGGAACCGCCTAACGACTCGTTGCTCATTTTGCTCAGCGCGATGCCCGAAGTCTTGCCGGACACGATCCTGTCGCGTTGCGTGTCCGTGCCGCTGGCCGCGGAGGACGAACGGAAGTTTTCGGAAGAAGAAGAGGAGCTGGTGCGTTTACTCGGCGATGCGGCGAATTCGAAAGGGCAGGGGATCCAACCGGCTTATCAACTCGCGCGCGGTTTCCATCGTTTGCTGGCCCAGATTCGCGAAAGCATTCAGGACGAAAACGCCGCGGCGTTGAAGCGCGATGAAGCGCGTTATCGCAACACAACCGACGGCGCGTGGCTCGATGAGCGCGAAGATTATTACAAGGCGCTGACCGAAAGTCAGTATGTGCGCCAGCGCGCACGCTTGGTGGAGATTCTTTTTCTCTGGTGGTCCGATGTGTTGCGGGCGAACACGGGAATTGCGAGGCGCGAACTTCCCAAGGCGAAGAAACAAACCGAAGCGCTGGCGTCGCGATTGAAAACGTCGGACATCCTCCGTCGGATTCGTCGTCTCGAAGAACTGCGCGATCATCTAGGCCGCAACATTCAGGAAGCGCTCGCCGTGGAGGTCGCGTTCTTGAGCGTGTTTACGTTCTAAGTTGATGCTAGCATCGCTGCTATGAGGTTCGAAAATCAGGTCGTGGTCGTTACCGGGGCGGGCCGCGGCATTGGCCACGCCATCGCGGTTCGCCTCGCGAAGGAAGGCGCGCGGGTCGCCTCCGTCAGCCGCACCGAAGCGAATGCGAAAAAAACGGCGGACGAAATCAATGCGACGCGGGCTGGAGCCGCGAAAGCGTACGCGGTCGACGTCGCCGACCAGGCCGCTGTCCAAGAAGCAGCCGCCCAGATCTTCGAGGATTTCGGACGGGTCGACATTTTGGTGAACAACGCCGGCGTGACGCGCGACGGCTTGAGCATGCGCATGTCGATGGAAGATTGGGACACGGTCATCAACACGAACCTGAAGGGCGCTTTCAATTTCACGCAGGCGGTGATGCGACCCATGATCAAGCAGCGTAGCGGCCGGATCATCAACATCAGCTCGATCGCCGGATTGACCGGCAATGCCGGCCAGGCCAATTATGCCGCGAGCAAAGCCGGATTGATCGGCCTAACGAAAACTCTTGCGCGCGAACTTGCGAGCCGCGGCATCACCGTGAATGCCGTCGCGCCAGGATTGATCGAGACAGATATGACGACGGTTCTTTCCGACGAAATTCGCCAGGGCATTCTGCAGAAAGTGCCGCTCGGAAAACTCGGCGAGCCCGAAGACATTGCCGGTGCTGTCGCCTATCTCGCATCGCCCGAAGCGAAGTACATCACAGGCCACGTGTTGACGGTTGACGGCGGAATGGTGATGTAAGCGCGCGTTGCGGCGACAGAGCGCCGTGGCTACAGTTTGCGCCTTCTCGAATCCCGTTTCATGGTGAACGCATGGCGACGGAAAAAGCGACATTCGGCGCGGGTTGTTTCTGGGGAGCGGAATCCACCTTTCGCGCGGTGCCGGGCGTGAAGGACGCCCTCGTCGGTTACGCCGGCGGCAAGACCGAGAATCCGACTTACGAAGATGTCTGCAGCCACACAACGGGTCACGCCGAGGTCGTTCAGGTTGAATTCGATCCGGCAATCGTTAGTTACGATCAGCTGCTCGATATTTTTTGGTCGAACCACAACCCAACGACATTGAATCGCCAGGGACCTGACGTCGGCGATCAATACCGTTCGGTAATTTTTTATCATTCGCCGGCGCAGCAGGCTGCGGCTGAAGCTGCCAAGGCATCGCTCGAGAAGAGCGGCCGATTCAAGAATCCCATAGTAACTTTCATCCAGTCCGCGCCGCCGTTTTATCGCGCGGAAGAATATCATCAGCGCTATCTCGAGAAGCGCGGCCTGTCGCACTGCGCGATCTAGCGCACCGCATGAAGCGCGACGTCGTTCGCTCGCAGAATTTCGTGCACGATGCGGCGGAATTTATTCTGCGCCATGCCCGCGAAGCAATGGCGGAACGCGATCAGTTTCGGATCGCGCTTTCCGGCGGAAATACGCCGCGGCCGGTTTACACCGAGTTTGCCCGGATCGGGCGCGATCTTCCGTGGGACCGCGTCCATTTTACTTTCGGCGACGAGCGCTGCGTGCCGCCCGACGATCCGCAAAGCAATTTTCGAATGGCGCGCGAATCCCTTTTCGTTCTGGCAGCGGTGCCCGAAAAATCGATCGCGCGAATGCGAGGCGAGATCGATCCGCAGATTGCGGCGCAGGAATACCAGGACGGGCTTGATCTTTTCGCGACCCAGCGCGGCGAAATGATTTACCGTCACGATCTGATCCTGCTCGGTGTCGGCGACGATGGTCACACCGCTTCGTTGTTTCCGGGCACCGCCGCGCTGGAAGAAACATCGCGAAAAGTCGTGGCCAATTTCGTCCCGAAATTTAACACCTGGCGGCTCACGTTCACTTACCCGCTCATCAACCAGGCCCGGCACGTTTGTTTCCTCGCGAACGCGAACAAAAATGCAGCGCTCCTGGAAGAAATTTTGGGAGGCGACCAGCAATTTCCGGCCGCACGAGTGGCGCCGATGAACGGTGGGCTTACCTGGATCCTCGGCGAATCCTGAATAACTCTGCGAAGAGATCTACAACGCGTCAGCGAGAGATAACGTGATTAGTACTCCTCGCCCTCGTCTTCCTTGTTCGTCGCTGCTACGCGATCCTGAATTCCGTAAACGTGAAACATGCACGCGAACCAGTAGATCGGAATCAGGAACAGACCGAACCCGGCGGTCGCAGTCGCAGCGAGCGCGCCGGCGAGAAGCGCTCCGATCGCGCCGAAGAAAAACAGCAGCCCAATCACTTTGTATCCCTTGTAAACGTGACCGAGCCCCGGAATCACGCTTAGCATGACGGCGACCGCATCGCTCGCCTTGCCTTCCGCGGTTTCCGAATCGGCGCGAACCCAATCGCATCGGTCGCAAGCGTGGGCATCCTTTGGCAAAATGTGGCCGCAGAGCGGACATTCCATCGTGTCCGCGGAGACCGGCGGTTCTAAAGTCGGCGCATCAGTGTATTCCACAGTTCCTCCTGGTTGAATTCGCAGCGACGCTTAACCGTCCGACGCCGAAACAATTCGTCAAGCCCTTCGGATTTCGTCGTCTTTCTGCGCGTGCAATCCTTCGCGCTCTTCTTCAAACTGCCGCCCGTGCCGAACCTCGCCCAAATCGTTTCCTATGCCGACGAGCACTTGCGCATTCGTGAAATCGAGGACTGGCCGAATGCGCTCAACGGTCTCCAGGTGGAAAACTCCGGCGCGGTAACGAAGATCGGCGCGGCGGTGGACGCTTCACTTCGGACAGTCCAAAGCGCGATCGAGCGCGGGGTGAATTTCCTCATCGTTCATCACGGTCTTTTTTGGCCGGGCCTCCAGCCGGTGAGTGGTGGGCGGCGGAGCTTGCTCGAGCAAATTTTCCAAAATGATCTCGCTCTCTACAGCGCGCACCTGCCTCTCGATGTCCATTCCGTTCTGGGGAACAACGCGCAGCTCGCCGACTCGTTAGGCCTGGAGGACACGAAGCCGTTTTTCGAAGCGAAAGGCCAGCCAATCGGACTGAAGATCGCGGCCCGGATTTCGCGTGACGAACTCGCACGCAAGCTGGAGCAATCGTTAGGCGGTCCCGTTCGAATGTTCGCCACGGGGCCGGCAGAGACGGAATCAATCGGTCTCATCACTGGCGGCGCTGGGTCCGAAATTTACGAAGTGGCGCGCGACGGCATCGATACGTTCATCACCGGTGAGGCGCCGCATTGGGCCGCTATTGCCGCCGAGGAGCTCGGCATCAATCTTTTGCTTGGTGGCCATTACGCGACCGAAACTTTCGGCGTGAAAGCGCTCGCTGCGCATCTCTCGGAGCGATTCAACCTGCCCTGGGAGTTTATCGACTCTCCAACCGGATTATGAGCGACAAGGATTTTTTCGGTTGTGTGGCGGCGGCCCTGTTCTTCCTGGCGCCGCTGATTCTTTTGATCATCGCCTTGGTCCAGCTCCGCAAGCTCAAGACCGCGGTCCGCAATCTCGTCCAGCGCGTCACGCAATTGGAAGCGCGCGGCGGCGCCGAAGTTTCCGCGCCGCCAGCGACTGAAGCGAAAAAAGCCGAACCCGTTATCGCGCCTGCCGTACCACTCGTTAGGCCAATCGCGCCGCCGGTCGAGTCGACGCCGCCACCGGCGCCTCCTCCTATCCCACGTCCGTCCGCGCGGCCCCTCGATGTTCCTCCTCCGCCACCGATGCCGCCTTCGCCGCCTGCAAAGCCGTTCGATTGGGAAGCGTTTTTCGGCGTGAAACTTTTCGCCTGGATCGGCGGGTTCGTCCTGTTCCTCGGGATCGTCTTTCTCGTGAAATATTCCTTCGAGAACAATCTCATCACGCCCGCGATGCGGGTCGTGATCGGGACCGTCATTGGCATTGGCCTCATCGCGACGGGATGGTTTACTGCTTGGCGGAATTATCGCGTCTCGGGCCAAAGTCTGTGCGCGACCGGAGTGCTGGTTCTTTACGGCAACATTTTCGCCGCTCACGTTTTCTACCACCTGATCGCGCTCGGGCCGGCCTTTGCTTCGATGGCGGTCGTCACCGCTGCCGCGTTCTTCCTGGCCGTCCGCATGAACGC
>DATILK010000160.1:0-10125 GCA_035476555.1 Chthoniobacterales bacterium
CGGTCGGTGCGACCGGTGTGCGCCAGGTCGTGGAAGCTCACCAGCAATTGACCGAGCAAGCTGGCGCGCGCCAAATCGCCGGAGCAAAAAAGTTCCTCACCTTCAACATGGGCGGCAGTCTCACGACCAGCGTCGCCATGATTTGGGGACGAGGCTAGTCGGCGGCTGCAATTTACGCCGCGTGGGCGTGATCGCGAGCGACCGCGTCGAGATGCGCGTGCAGGAGCGACATGCGCACCTTCACCGCTTTGCAACGCTGGCGTTCGCGGACGGCGACGCCTTCCGGCAAGTGCTGATTTTCGTACGGATTGCGCGCCGGCTTGAGCGCGTTTTCGACGAAATCGTTCGCGATTCGGGCGCGCTCGAGGTTGAGCGAGTTCGTGAAATTCTCGGCCTCGGCGAGAGCGAGATCACGGATGGTGGCGAAAGCGCGGATTTCATCCGCGATGTAGGTCGACATCGCGTGGCGGGTGGAGGACCAGCTCGCGGCTTGCTTGCTGCGTTTGAACGTCGGTCGGACGATCGAGCCTCGGGACTTGTGGGTTGGTTGCATGGGCTCAAGAAAAAGCAGCTCCCGTACCGGCAATCGCGGTGCAGCGCCACGGATTGAGCGGGTTAGACGATTGCTCCGCCGCCTCGCCTCGCTACAATCCTTCGATGAGCGCTCCCGATTCCGTCACGACCATGGCGGTCTTCCTCGATCTGGAAAATATCGCGATTGGCGCGCATGAAGCGCAGTTTCCGGCGTTCGATGTTCGCAAGGTGATCGAGCGCTTGCTTCTCAAAGGCCACATCGTGGTGAAGAAAGCTTACTGCGATTTCGAGCGCTACAAGACCTTTAAGCGCGGGCTGCACGAAGCGGCCTTCGAGTTGATCGAGATCCCACACGTTCGCCAGTCAGGGAAAAATTCGGCCGACATTCGCATGGTCGTGGACGCGCTCGACCTTTGTTACACGAAGAGCCACGTCGACACGTTCGTCATCATCAGCGGCGATTCCGATTTCTCGCCGCTCGTGAGCAAGCTGCGCGAGAACGCCAAGACCGTCATCGGCGTCGGCGTGAAGAAATCGACTTCCGACCTTTTCATCAACAACTGCGACGAGTTCATTTATTACGATGACCTGGTGCGCGTAGAGCCGGCGAAGAAACGCGGGAACGCTCAGCAGTCGATGCGAACCTCGAAAGTCGCCGTCGATGCAGAAAGCAGCCTTTCCGTGGACCGCGCCCTCGAGCTTGTTACCAAAACGGTCGAAGCCTTGCGAGCCGAGCGCGGGGAGGACTATGCGATCCGGGGTTCACTCGTGAAGCAGGCGATCAAGCGACAGCACCCGGGATTCAATGAGCGCGCTCATGGTTTCCGCGCGTTCAACGAATTGCTGCTGGAAGCGCAAAAGCGCGGACTGCTTAAGCTCGAGGACGACAAGCAGGCCGGGACCTACATCGTTCATCCGGTCGAGTAGCTGGGTTATTTTCGCCGATATTTCTCGCGATACTTGTCGCGCAATCGCGTTTGGCGGTTCGAGAGATCGATCTTCCGACCATCGACGAACGCGATCTCGACCTGCGTTGGAAAATCGAGCGGATCGCCATTGGTTACGATCAACGTCGCTGCTTTGCCGGTTTCGAGCGACCCGAGTTTGTCGGCGACACCGAGAATTTGCGCCGGATAAAGCGTAACGGCTTTCAATGCTTCTTCCTTCGGCAAACCGTAACCGGCGGCCAGTCCCGCCTCGTAACCAATGTTGCGTTCGTTCGTCTCTGCGCCGCGACCGTTGGACGCGATGCAGAACTTTACGCCGGCCTGCTGCAACTTCGCTGCGCTGGTCCAAGCGCTGTCGTAATCGTCGTCGCGCCTCGGTGGCAGACTGGTCGCCGGGCCGAGGATCACAGGGATGCCGCTCTCTTTTAGTTGCGGCGCAATTCGCCAGGCATCGTCGCCGTCCACCAACACAAATTTAAGCTGCATCTCTTTTGCCCAGGCGAGCGCCTCCTGGATTTGCGCAAGCGTGCTGGCGTGGATGAAGAGCGGCAATTTGCCATCGAACACCGGCATCAATGCTTCCCACCGCAAATCAGTCTTGAAATCCGGTCCCGGATTCTTGCGCGCTTGCCAATAAGCGCGCGCATTCGCGAACGCATCGCGAATTTGCTTTTGCGCTTTCTCGATTTCCTTCTGCTGATCCTTCACCGATTTTCGCGCTCGCGGCCGGCGATCGATCGTCAAGTTCGGCCAGCGTAAATGCATCGCGGCCGGCGAAAGCACCGTCATCTCTTCAGGCGTCCAACCTTCGAGACGTAAAACCGCCGACTGCCCGGAAATGATTCCGCCCTCGGGAACAGAAAGCGCCGTCAGCACTCCGGCCGCGCGCGCGACCGGGATCAATTCACTGTCCGGATTCACACTCGTGATGCTGCGCACATTTGGATTGAGCGCGCCGACTTCTTCCACGTCAACCGTCGAACGGACCGCGCCGATTTCGACAAGGCCGAGCACTGTGTTCGCGTTGATCAATCCCGGATAAACGTGTTTCCCGCTCGCCTCGATCACTTCCGCCCCGGCAGGAATGGCCGCGTCGGCCCCGAGCGCTGTGATTTTTCCATTCTCGAAAACAATCGTGCCATTTGGAATCTCTGGGCCGCTCACCGGATGAATCGTCGCGCCTTTAATCGCGATCGGCTTCGTCTGCGGCTGCGCCGGAATCGTGTCCGACGCGTTAATGCTCGCGGTCAGGCACAGTACGATGCCGATAAAGAGAACGCGCTTCATTCCGAGGCATCCTCCAGGCAGGTGTGTTTATCGTGGCCATCGTCGTAGATCGGGGCCAGTTCACGGTCGCGCTCGATCTGATACGCGGAAATTTTCGGGGGCTCTTTGTCGTCCTTCTTCTCTCCGTCGCCTTCCTTGCCGCCGCCGATTTCCTTCAACCGCTCGACGAGCGCCTTCTGGACAAGCGCTTCGCGTTGCGTCGCAAAACTCTTCCGTGCTTCCGCATCCTCAGTGCGATCGAAATACTTCCGGCCATCGATCCACGTCTGCTGCACCCGCGAGTAATTCGAAAGCGGATTCCCAGTCCAGATCACGAAGTCCGCGTCTTTGCCGTTTTCGAGCGAGCCGACCTTGGCATCGATCCGCAATTGCTTGGCTGGATTGATCGTGACCAGCTTCAACGCGTCTTCCGGCGAAAGGCCGCCGTATTTCATCGACTTCCCTGCCTCGGTGTTTAGCCGGCGCGCGAGATCGGCGCTGTCCGAATTCACCGACGTCAGGACGTTCTGCCCGTTCATCATCGCTGCGTTATCCGGGATGGCGTCGATCACTTCGTATTTGTAGCCCCACCAATCTGCAAACGTCGAACCGCCGACTCCATCCTTCGCCATGACGTCCGCGACCTTGTAGCCCTCGAGGATGTGCTGGAGCGTGCCGACCTTGATCTTGAACTCGCGCGCCAGGCTCAGGAACGCGAGCACTTCATCCTGCCGATAAGAATGACAATGGATGATCCGCTTGCCGCTGAGGATTTCCGAGATCGCTTCCAGCTGGAGATCGCGACGAACCGGCAACGCCGATTTCTTTTTCAACGCTGCGTCGTATTCCTGCGCGGCTTTGAACCGGTCCCGCATGATTTGTTCGACGCCCATCCGCGTCTGCGGGTAACGCGTCCGGAACTTGTCGCCCCAGTTCGATTGCTTGACGTTTTCACCGAGGGCGAACTTTACTCCCGGCATCGCGTCCGCGAACTTCAATTCCTCCGGCAACGCGCCCCACCGGAATTTGATCACCTGATTTTGTCCGCCGATCGGGTTGGCGGAACCGTGAAGAATGTTCGCGCTCGTCACTCCGCCCGCCAGCTCGCGATACAAACCGATGTTCGTCGCATCGATGACATCGCCGATCCGCACTTCGCACGTCACCGCATGACTCGATTCGTTAACGCCGCGGCTGATCGCCGTGTGCGAATGGCAATCGACGATGCCGGGCGTGACATGCATTCCCTTGCCGTCGACAACCGTCGCGCCGCCCGGTGCTTTCAAACCAGGTCCGACCGCCGAAATTTTTCCAGCCGTCACGAGAAGATCGGCGTTCTGCAACGTGCCCTGCGGTCCCGACGTCCAAATCGTGGCGCCCTGAATCAAAACTGTTTTCGGTTGGTCCGGCGCTGCGGCGCGGCCGAATGCGCCCGCCGGATAAGTCTCCGGAAAGTCGAGCGGCTTATCGAGCGGCGACGGTTTTTCGTCCGACTTTTTTGGCGGCGGGGTGTAAGCGGCGGTGCGTTTTGCGTTCCAACGAAGATTCGTTAGGCCAGGCGCGTCGCCGGTCCCGGCAATTGTTTCGCCCGCAATCTGCCCCGTCAGCCGAATCGAGCCTTCGCCTTTGTCGAACAGCTTGGCCGGCGCAATTACGAGCACCGTATCCTCTTTCGCCGAGACCGTAGCCTTCTCGCCACCGAGTTTCGCGTCCAGCTTCTCGAGCTTGCCTTCGATGATCAGTGGAAGCGTTTTGCCTTCGGCCGCGATTTCCCACGTACCGCGCACGTCGCGCTCGCGCGCCTGGTCGGTATCGTAGGAACGGCCATCGACCCAGGTGGTCAGGATGCGCGCGTCATCGCCGAAAAGATCGCCGGTCGCCACCACCAGGTTTGCCATCCGTCCCGGCGCGATCGATCCGAGCCGATCCGCTACGCCAAACATTTCCGCCGGCGTCGTCGTCAAAGCCGCGAGCGCCGCTTCCTTACTCAAGCCGCGCCGAACCGCGAGTCGCAGCCGCGACCAAAAATCTTTCTCCGGTTTCTCCAGCTTCTCGGTCGTCAGCGCGAATGGAATTCCGGCTTCCGCGAGCCGCGCCGGATTGCTCGGGGCGCGGTCCCAGTGTTGCAGCTCGTCCAGCTCCACTTCGAGCGCGTTCTCCGGCCGCTCGATCTCGGGCGGCTTCGGAAAATCGAGCGGCAAAATGATCGCCGCTTTTTTCTCGGCCAGCGATTTGCGCACCCGATACTCGTAGCCGTTGCCGAACAGGATCGGCTTCAATTTGAATTCGTCCGCGATCCGCAAGGCCCGCAGCAAGTCGAGTTCATCTTCCGCTTCGAACACGGCTGGATTCCGCTGCATCTGTTCCGCGAGCGCGGCCAGGCTCGCGTTTGTCTCCGGCCGCTCCGTGGTCGCCGGATTTTTCCGATACGCGTCCTGCGCTGCCTGGTACCATTGCGCGTCGAGAAAACTTTGCCGAATCAGCGCGATGCTTCCCATCAACGAATTCGGATAGCCGCGATCGCCGTCACGCCCGTCGCGGTCGAAATCAAAACCGATGTGCTGCGCAATGAGCGGCGCCACGACCATCGTATCCACGTCCGCTTCCTGGAGATTGATGAGTGCGCTCGATCCGTGGAAAACACCGCGCGCCGGCACGACCAGCGCGCTGGTGAATCCCAAATCGCGCAGAGCCTTCGTCGCCTTCTTGTCGAGATTAAGATAATCGGCCGCGCGCCTCTCCGGCGTCACACGCGGATTCCACGATCGCATTCCTTTGGCGCTTTCTTTCGGAACGTCCTTCGGTTTCGCGTTCGGATCGTCGGGATCGGTGTCGGCGCGTGGCGGCTCCGGTTTCAATGTTTCCGGCAAATCCACCCGGCTGTAAGCATCGATGAACCCGGGATAAATTGTTTTCCCGGCCAAGTCCCACACTCGCGCTTCGGCCGGCACCTTCACATCCGGTCCGACTTCGACGATCAATCCATCTCGGATAACGATCGTCCCTTTCTCGATCGTCTTCCCCGGTGCCGCGACGATGCGCGCGTTTGTCAGCGCGTGAACGCGCGGATCGTTTTCACGGATTCCCTGTTTCGGAACCGTCGTGACTTGGCCGGAACCGGAGACCGCTAAAAACAGCCAGCTTGCGAACCAAAGACGTCCCGAAAATCGCATGACAGAGGTTGCAGGCTAGCGCGACGAACGCGCGAGACAAGCGCACTTTTTAGCGAGCGTTACTGCGTTAGCGAAAAGCAGATTAGAAATTCCGTTGACATCGCCCTGATAGTTTGATGTGCACGCGACATACCTGAATGCGCCTTGCACCGATTAGTCGATCGAACTTAATCAAGCGTCTTCGAGCGCTCGGATGGGAGGGACCAATCTCGGGCCGGAAACATCAGCACATGGTTCGAGGCGATCTTCAACTCACTATCCCTAATCCCCATGGCAGTGACATCGGGGTTAACCTCTTGAAAATTATTCTGAAGGAGGCCGGAATCTCCAGGGACGAATGGATTAGGCGGCCGTGAGAACGGCCGCCTGTTTTTGCTTCAAGATCGGGAGACCGGCACCCCGCCGCAACGCCAGGTCGATCCAATCAACCAAGGCGGCTTCTAACTCCGCAATCGATTCCTTCCGCGTACTTCCGGTCGCGAGAAGTCCGCGAAAACCCGGGATGCGGGCCACGTATCCCTCACCTCCATCAAGCTTGGTCACAGCCGCCCGCTGCATCGCATCTCTGCGGTAACCGCTCAGTTTGTCCACGACAAGATTATCAGCAGGAACGGCACCTCCTTCAAGGCACTTCTATCTCACCGCAGATCCGTCGATGCGATCGGAATCGGATAGTTACTGTTGAGATACCGCACTATCACGGTGGTTGCGTCACGGGAAACAATGGGCAGGCGCGTTCCGCGCTGGAGAATGGTTTCGCCATACGGGATCTTAATTTTCACCGCTCGTAAAATAGTCACGTATTGCTGCGGCGTCGCCGTCGCGCTTGGAACTGAGGGAGCAGCCGGCGCGACCTGGGGCGAGGGGGCAGGAACGTTTGGCGGGGCATCAGCCCGCTCGATCTTGATCACGGGATGAATTTCCCAAGCGGTCGCGCGCCACGGATTGTGGTAGCGGTTACGAGCGATGGAACGAATTGTCGCGCCGACGTCTTTCGTGTTGTCGTTGTGCTCGTCGTCCCACAACACGTAACCGGTCACGCGAACTTTCTGCGCCTTGTGCCCGGTTGATTCGTAGGAGATGTCAGGCCCGCGAAAAAATGCGGCGAGTTCCTGAACCCGGATGCCGTCCCGGAAAATCGCGTTCTGGGTTCGCGGTGTAATCTCAGCGATAATCGGCGTTGGATCGCCGGGCTGCGGGGGATGGTCCAATGGTTCGCCCAGGATTTCGAGGTGCCAATCGTGAAAATCGACGTTGCCGCAGTTGGTCGATTCCGCCGGGCCGGGGTAAACCAGAACGAGGTAACCGGTCAGCGAAACCAGAGGCGCTTCCAGAATTTCAAGCCGCCGTTTTTGGTCGGCGCTCAGGTCCTTTCGGCGTTTCCCTTTTGTCTCGATCTCGAAATCGGCGAAGTGCTTTAACAGGCTCGCGGTGTCAAACGGCGTGATGGCGAGTCCCGAAAGATCGGCCAGCCAACGATTCTTCAAGCGATTCCGCTCTGCCGTCTCGGGGCTTTTGCCAGTGCCCGTCGGGCGGTTGACGCAGTTCCACGATGTCAGATCGATCTCTTTCAGCTCGCGATCCTCGGAAATCTGCTCGACGGCGTTCGCCCGGGCGAGAGCGACCAGCGCGACGGAAACTAGAGCTCGACGGAGGACCCAGTTCATGGGGAGACGTCAGCCCATGTAATATCCGCCGTTCACGTTCAAGACGTGGCCCGTGATGTAGCTTGCCATCGGCGAGGCGAGAAACAGTGCGGCGTTCACGATCTCCAATACGTCGCCGAGGCGGCCGAGCGGAATTTGTTTTTTGAAATTCTCCGTAACTTCCTCCGGCATTCCCTTGCTCATCCCGACGTCGATAAATCCCGGCGCGATCGCATTCACCGTCACGTTTTGCCGCGCCAACTCGCGCGCCGACACTTTCGTCAGCGCGATGATCGCCGCCTTGCTCGATGAATAATTCGCCTGCCCGAACAATCCCATCTGGCCGCTAACCGAAGAAAGATTAATAACGCGCCCGTTGTTTTGCAGAATCGCGGCAGCGGCTTTGGTCACGTTGAACGTTCCAGTCACGTTCACCCGCAGGACGCTTTCGAATTCTTCGACGGACATCTTCTTCATCGTCCGGTCGCGAATGATGCCCGAGTTATTGACGAGAACATCGAGCCCGCCGTGGCGCTCCCGGACTTGCTTCATCATCGCGTCGACCTGCGCCGGGTTCGTCACGTCGCACTCGATCACGAGCGGCTCTCGCAACGTCGCGGCCACATTTGCCGCATCGGCTTTATTGGCGCCATCGGGGTCGGCTATGTAATTCACCACGCAGTTCGCGCCGCGCGCACCGAACGCCTTAATCATTTCCGCGCCGATGCCGCGTGAGCTGCCGGTCACAAGGACGACCTTGCCGGTAAAATCCAAAGGATCAGTCATGGCAACGAGATACCACTCACGAGCCGGTCGCGCCAGAAAACCGGCGAAGGAGCAGAGCTGTCGGCAAGCCAATCACGAACATGTGAATTCCTGCCTGGACGAGATCGCCGCTCAGCGAATGCCGAGGCTTCGCAGCGGACAATGGAAGAACGATCAAGTTCATCACGCCAAAGACAATCAATCCGTAAACTATTCCCGCGATCACAGCGAAGCGGCGAACAATAGGAAGCCTGCGGCTTGCGAGGTAGAAAACAGCAACGAGGGAAAAGGCGATCACGAAATGTAACCCAAGTCCGAGCGCGGCGGTGCCGAGGCCGCCTTCGAATGCTTTTTTTCCGATGAGGCCGCTGGCCACGAATTGCAGAAGCCGCGTTGCTGTCGACCCTCGTGAGATGGCAAGAATGAAAGCGGAAGTGATGTCCATTGCGCCGACGATCAATCCCGTAATTAGGATGGCTCGGGCGGCGCGCATTCGGCGACGTTAGGCTGGAATCGCTTTGCCTGACAAGGGATTGCCGTTAAGTTTTGCGCCTCATGGCTGCGCCCATTCGCGTTCTCACTGCGGTTCCGATTTGTGACGGCCACGACAGCGCAATTAACACGATCAATCTGGAGTTCATCCGGCACGGCATCGAAGTCGTGTATCTCGGGTTCCATCGCTACGTCAGCGACATCGTGCGGGCGGCAATCCAGGAAGACGTCGCGGCCGTCGGCATCTCGAGTTACAACGGCGGCCACATCGAGTTCTTCGCCGAAGTGGTGAAGCAATTGAAAAAGCGGGGCGCGGACGACATTAAGGTTTTCGGCGGCGGCGGTGGCACGATCACGCACGACGATCAGCGGATCATGCAGAAACGAGGCGTCGATAAGATTTTTTTCGCCGGGACGGCGCTGACCGACATGGCTGATTTTGTGCGCGACCGCTATGCGAAAAAGCCGAAACGCCGAGCCACTTCCGATGCTGAAATGAAGCTGGCGCGGAAGCTGACGGAGATTGAGGAGAGCTACGCCGGGAAAAGTAGAAAGGCTAAAGTAGAAAGTAGAAAATCGAAAAGCGGTAGTACGCGCGTGATTGGATTCACGGGACCAGGAGGGGCAGGGAAGACCACGCTGATCGATGAATTGGTGTTGCGGATGCTCAAGCGCGACGCGAAATCGCGAATCGCGATTCTGTCGCACGATCCGAGCGTGGTCGGAAATGGCGCGCTCCTTGGAGATCGCGCGACGATGATTAACGCGCAGAACGATCGGGTTTTCATGCGCAGCATGGCGACGCGCGGACAGGCCGGCGGTTTGTCGCCCGCGACGGAGGATTGTCTGCAGCTCCTCGCGCAAAGCGGATTCGACTACGTCATCATTGAAACCGTCGGGACGGGACAGGAAGCGATGCCGTTCCAAAGCAAGCTGGTCGATGAAACGGTGCTGGTGATGAATCCCGATTATGGCGCGCGGCTCCAGTTGCAGAAAATTGTGATGCTCGATCTGGCGGACATCGTGGTCGTGAACAAGAGCGACCTGGATCGCGCCAAGACAGCCGTGAACGAAATCGAGCGGCGGCTTGAACAAAATCTGCGCGAGCAGAAGTTGATCTCGACCGTGGCGAAGCGGCATCGTGATCGCGGTGTGGATGAGCTTTGCGATCTGCTGACGCGTTGCGCGGCGGCGAAGAAGAAAGGCAAATGATGAGCAAACTAGGATCCGTTGTCGAAGCGGTGGACAAATACAATGAGCATGTGCTCGCGGAAGTGAAGCGCGCGCGGGCCGACGAAAAAT
>DATILK010000161.1:0-3693 GCA_035476555.1 Chthoniobacterales bacterium
AAAAACCGAGCTCGATCTCCATCCGGATATGGGCGCTTCGAAAGTGGATGCTGTTTTCAAATACGAAAACAAAGGCGACGCGCCGGTTCACATCAAAGCGGTGAGACCTTCCTGTGGCTGCACGACTGCGGCGCTCCCGAAGAACGACGTCGCCCCGGGCGAGAAAGGCGAGATCACGGCGACATTTAACATCGGCGATCGGACCGGCGTGCAGGTCAAGACCGTCACGGTCGAGACCGACGATCCGAAGGCGCCGCAAACCGTGTTGACCTTCAAGGCAACGATCGCGCAGCTCCTGGAATTGCAGCCGACATTTGTTTTCTGGCAGGCGAACGAACCGGCCCAACCGAAGACGATCATGGCGAAGACCGCCAAAGGCGCGACCGTTAAGAGCGTGGAAGTGATTTCATCGAGCGGCGATTTCACCGCCAAAGTCGAACCGGGCTCGGCGGCCGGTGAGTTCAAGATCCAGGTCCAGCCGAAAGATACCGCCAAACCGCTGAACGCCACGCTCACGATCAAGCCCGACGCGAATCCGGCGAAAGTTTATTATGCTTCCGCGCGAGTGATGCCTCCCGGCACGGCGAAGCCGTAATTTCGTGAAAGCGCTGCTTCGGCAAAGCGCGGCGCTCGTCGCTCTCGCCTTGCTGCCTGCGCTCGTTCAGGCACTCTATCTTCGCGAAAAAATTCCGTGGCAATCGCGCGTCGCGGAATCGGATTTTGTGGAGGTCGACGCCGCGCGCGGTTGGAACGGGAACGTTCTTTGGGTCGACGCGCGGCCGACGGAAGAATTTGAGCGCGATCATATTCCGGGAGCGGTCTCGCTCAATGAGGATCGCTGGAGCGAAATGCTCCCGCAGTTTCTCGCCAAAGATTGGACGCCGGAAAAAAAGATCGTCGTTTATTGCAGCGCCGCGAGCTGCAACCTGGCGGAAGACGTCGCCCGGCGTTTGCGCGAAGAAGCAAAACTGCCTAACGAGATTCGGATTTTGAAAGGCGGGTGGGAAGCGTGGGTGGCGAAAAAATGAAGCGCCTCGTCGCCATCGTGATCGGCGGATTATTCGTCTACGCGGGCGTGGTGAAGATCATTGAGCCGGTCGAATTCGCGCGGGACATCGATAACTACAAAATGCTTCCGTGGCAGTTGAATGTCTGGCTCGCGCTCTATCTGCCGTGGCTGGAAATTTTTTGCGGCCTCGCTTTGATCGCGCGCGTTCTTTATCGCGGCAGCGTATTTATTCTTACAGGACTGATGTCGCTCTTTGTCATCGCCAGCATCGTCGCCAAAGCGCGTGGACTCGACGTGAGTTGCGGGTGTTTCGGTCACGCCAGCAAGTATCTGAATTTTTCGTGGCACCTCGTTCTCGATATCGCGCTGCTGATTGGATTGGTCGTGCTTTGGGTCAGCCAGTCCGCTGCAAGAAAGCCGGCTCTTCGGACCTAGGCGTTACTGACGATGCCTTTAGGGAAATCGGAACGAACCCTTACGTTGCGCACCTACCTGCGAACTTTGCGCGATGCGCCGAAAGGTTTGCGATCCCAGTTCGCCGCTCGGCTTTTTCCGGATCTCTTTCGCAAGACCGTTAGATCGGAAGCGGACACCTGTGAGTTTGAAACGCTCAACGATTACGAAGCGAGGTATCGTCGTCTCGCCCAGCTCCTGGATCGTCCCGGAAAAACGCCGCCTCCGGACGAGCTCGCTTTTTTGCGATCGATCGAAGGTTACGCCGGAAGAGCCGGAACAATCCATGTGGGCGACTGCCTCTTTCTTACCGCGTTCGTGAGCATTCTGGCGCCACGTCGCGCCATAGAGGTCGGAACGTTCGGCGGGTTTTCGGCGGCGGTGATTGCTGCTGCTATTCGCCGGCAACATCCCGACGAGGAAGGGGTTTTAGTAGACACCATCGACCGAAACACTCACAGCCTCGTGGAACCGGAAAAACCCGTCGGTTTTCTGCTCGACGATATGTTTCCGGCCTTCGCTGACGCGGTGCGAATCCATGTGCCGGCCGAGTCGGGAATTGTCCGCGAATTTGCGGGGCGCGATGAAATCGAGTTTGCCTTTGTTGACGCGGACCACCAACACCCGCGGCCGCTTCTCGATCTGGTGCGGCTGGGACCTTTCCTGCGACCCGGCGCATGGGTGGTGTTTCATGATATTCGTCTGGGGACCCATACCGCCGAGAAGGGAGACTTGGAATCGCTCGCGTTTGGTGCGCCCTTTGGGGCGGAATGGTTTTTTCAGGACTGGCCTTTCCGCAAAATCGGCGGCGGAAATATCGGCGCAGTGCAAATACCCGCGGATAAGAGCGCAATGGTAGCGCCGGCCTTGCGTCTGATGAGACGTCCGTTCGAAGTAACTCCAGGCAGCGAGGTCCGGCGTGATCGGCGGGCTCTCCATCAAAGTCTGGTGGAACTGTGGTAACGGCGCTTTGTTATCGCGATGAATATTCGCCCGGCGCTTGATTCCGATCGCGACGCGGTTTGGAAAGTTTTCCAGGCAACGGTCGCTCCCGGCGACGCGTTCGTCTACGATCCAAAAACCCCACGCGAAGAGGCGATGGCTTATTGGTGCGCGAAGGGAACGCGCACTTATGTCGCGGAAGAGGACGGAAAAATTGTTGGCAGCTACATCCTGCGCGACAACCGGCCCGGGCTGGGAAACCACGTCGCGAACGCCGGGTTCATGGTCGATCCCGCCAGTCGTCGATCGGGCATCGGACACATGATGGGCGAACACGCCTTGAACGAAGCGCGCCGGCTCGGCTATCGCGCGATGCAATTCAATTTCGTGATTTCCACGAACGAAACTGCCGTGCGTCTCTGGCAGCGACTCGGCTTCAAAATCGTCGGGACCTTGCCCGGCGCGTTTCGGCATGCGCGCAAAGGATTGGTTGACGCTTACGTGATGTTTCGTTCGTTAGATCAGGCCTAACGAATGCAAACGGTGATCCAGGTGGTGACTACGGGCCGCGGCTCGTTGCGGAACAAGATCATGAGCGATCCGCAGCTCGAGAAGAAATTCAAGCTCGTGCCGACCGAACATTTCCGCGCCGGTCGTCCGCATGGTTGGGCGAAAATTCATAGCGCCCGCGAAGCGCACGGCGTGATCAATCTCGAATGGCACGGCCGGACCGGCGTCCTGATTTGCCGCGTCGTGACCAAGCTCGGCAACAAACCGAACTCGATCATCGGCGATTTCATCGATTACCTGCTCGCCCGCCACCAGAGCCGCATCCTCGCCATTCACATCATGCGGCGGTGACGAGACAAACGCCTACAGATCGCTAAATGGGTCACGTTTCGTGATGGTGCCGCCTTCGCCTTGTTGCTGAATCAACTTCGCCACTAAACCGGTCCAGCCGGTTTGATGCGGCGCGCCGAGACCGGCGCCGGTGTCGCCGTGGAAGTATTCGTGGAACCAATAGAGATCGCGGTCGTGTCCAGCACTCAAGGCGTCGCCGCACGAGCGCTCGAACGGGCGCTGGCCGTTTCCGTCCCGCAACCAAAGTCGGATAAGCCGATTCGATAGCTCGTTCGCAATCTCGTTTAGCGTAAGGTGGTGGCCGGAACCGGTCGGGCATTCGACTTTGAAATCGTCGCCGTAGTAGTGATGAAATTTTTGGAGCGACTCGATCAGGAGATAATTGATGGGCAGCCAGACCGGGCCGCGCCAGTTCGAATTTCCGCCGA
>DATILK010000162.1:0-2016 GCA_035476555.1 Chthoniobacterales bacterium
CCACGTCGATCGCGCGCGCATAAGTGAGCGGGTTGTGCTCGTAGATCCCGAGGTCGCCAATGAAAAAGAGTTCGCGTTTCACGGAGGCTTGGAGGAGGCGCAAATCGATGGCGGCGCGCGGCCCGAGTTTAGCGAGATCGAATTTCGACAGGCGATCGTCGAAGCGGCGCAAACGCGCCAGCTCGGCGTCAATGGCGAGACGGGTGTCTTCGTTAATGCGGCCGTCGTATTCGTGAAAACCGAGAGCGGTGGCTTGGAGCGGGCGCGCGGCGAGATAGCCGCGGATGTATTCGTCCGCGACGTTGTCCAGTTCGGCGTCGGGTTTTAGAGGAGGCGGGCTTTTTGTCCGCGAAGCTTTTGGCGAAGCTGAGGCAGAAGACGCGGGAGAGGCAGAGGGCGATTCCGAAGGGGTGGGCTTCGGCTTGCGTGACCGCGTTGGTTTTTCCGAAGGTGATGGGGACGGGGACGCGTCCTGAAGCGGCTTTACCGGACCGGTGGGCTTGAGAGGCGGTGCGGGTTTCGAGGTCGGCGTGGGTGACGGTGACGGCGACGGTGCAGCTACGAGGGCCGCCGCGATGCCCAGGCAGAGCAGCAGCGCGAAGATAAATGGACGTGATCTCATGGGAGCCGCGGCGCGCCCACCTTAGACGACGCTTTGCGCGTTGCCAAAAATTTCCGCATGAGCGATCATCGGTTCCAATTCGAAACGGCATTCTTCCTATGAAACGTCGCCTTTTATTCAGCACCTTCGCGTGCCTGATCCTTTTCAACGTCCTGCTCGGCGTGCGCTTTTACACCGCTCGCGCGGCGGGCAACGACGAGGACAGCGGTTACTCGCAGATCGCCGTGTTCGCGAAGGCCGTGCAGCTCCTCCGCCAGGATTACGTGGACGGCAGCAAGACCAGTTACCACGACCTGATCTACGCGGCGATGAAGGGAATGCTCGCATCGCTCGATCCGCACAGCCAGTTCATGGATCCGAACGACTTCAAGGAAATGCAGGACGACACCCGGAGCCGCTTCAACGGGCTCGGCATCGAGGTCGCGGTGAAAGGCGGGTTGCTCACTGTGATCACACCGATGGAAGACACGCCGGCGGCAAAGGCCGGCATTCTTTCCGGCGACCAGATTCTGCGGATCAACGGCAACTCGACCGAGAAAATGGAACTGCAGGACGCCGTCCAGTTTTTGCGCGGGACCACCGGGCAAAAAGTGACGCTGACGATTTTGCGGCCGTCGACGAAAGAGATAAAGGATTTCGCGCTGGAGCGGACGGAAATCAAAGTGCAGAGCGTCAAGGGCGCGAAACTGCTCGACGCGGAATTTGGCGGCAACTTCAAGATCGGTTACGTCCGCATCATTCAATTCAACGAGCCGACGGCGGAAGAGCTGGCGAAAGCGCTGGACGAATTGCAGAAGCAGGGGATGCAGGCGCTGGTGCTCGACCTGCGAAATAATCCGGGTGGCTTGCTGAACGTGGCGGTCGATGTCTGCGCGCAATTTCTGCCGCCGGGAACAAAAGTGGTGTCGACGCAGGGACGAGTCGCGTCGCAGCAGCACGATTATTCCACGCCGACGACGATGAAAGAGCGCCCGCATTTTCCGCTCGTGGTGTTGGTGAATGAAGGAAGCGCGAGCGGCTCGGAGATCGTGGCGGGCGCGATGAAGGATTTGAAGCGCGCCGTGCTCGTGGGCGAGACGACGTTCGGCAAGGGCTCTGTCCAGAACGTCGTGCAATTGCCGGATGGCTCGGCCCTTCGTTTTACGACCGCGAAATATTACACGCCGAGCAAACAGGTCATTCACGGCGCCGGCGTTACGCCGAATATTCGCGTGCCGATGACGGCGGAACAGGAGCGCTCGCTGTTTACTTCGCGCAGCGAGATTTTGAAGCCGGATGAAGAGAAAAATCTCATCAAGACGAAAGATCCGCAGTTGCTCCGCGCGATCGACGCGCTCAAAGGCGTGATGATTTACGCGCAGGAAACTTCACCGTAGCTCGATCCGGTGAAGAAA
>DATILK010000163.1:0-3130 GCA_035476555.1 Chthoniobacterales bacterium
CAACCCTCCGGCAGTTTCCAATTGATCTCCGTCGGAATGCCGGCATCACCCGGGAATTTCCAATAGGTGTGCCAGTTCGGAACCATGTGGAGGAGGAGGCCGGCCGTGAATGGTTTTCCGGGAACAACTGCGGAGACATCCGCCAAAATTTTCGCCTGGACGAGCTCGCGGCCCTGATAAGTCTGGGCGTGGGCGGGTGCGGCGGCGAGGAGCAGAAGAGCGCACAAAAGTCGGGGCAGAAGGGCCCCTCCTCGATTTAGCGGTCCGCGCATGGCGTTACTTACCATCGCGAGACCATCGCGGCAACGCGCGTGGCGCTGGCTCGCGCCGTGCTCCTATTTCGGCATGCGCAAATTCCTGGTGATCGTCGTCCTCGCCGGTTTGACCTGGCTATTTATCGTCCAAAAACGGAGCGAGTCCGCAAAGCCGGAGTCGAAAAGCAAAACCGTGGCCGCTTCGACCTCACCGCGGCCGGTAAGCGAGCACAATTGGATGAAACACTCGCTCGATCGAGCAAACGAAGTGAAACAGCAGGTCGTTCAGCAGCGCAAGACTGACGGAACGCGATAGCGCGCGTTACTTCGCAGCTTTTTCCGCAAGCTTTTGCCGGATAGCGGCCTTGAAATCCGCTTTCGACATCGCGGGTCCGCTGGCAGCAGCGACTTCGTCCTGACCGAGTTTCGCCACATTGGCCAAGGCGGCGCCGCTATCTTTCGTCATTTTCTCGTTCGCATCGTTCGCATCAGTCTGAACGTGGAATCTCCCATGCATGATGCCGACGAGCGGAATGAACTGCGACCCGTTATGTTCGACGAAAAGAATATCGCGGTCACCCATCTTGAATTTGGGTGCATCAGTCACTTCGATCGTCTGGTCGCCAACTGTGCCGCCGAACATTCGGATCGTGTACTCGGCGCCGGCCGCGCCTTTAATCGCGTCTTCGACCTTAAACGTCACGTAAGTAACGATGTGGCGATTCGAGCCTTCGCCAGTCCATTCCGAGCGGGTGCCGGTGACTGTGCCCTCGAAAATCACTTCGGCCTGGGTGACGAGCTCGTCGAACGTGGGTGGAATGACCGTGGTCGCGCGGGCGGCGGGGAGCGCAAGCGAGACGAGCGACAGGAACAAGAAAGAGCGGAGCAATTTCATAATGGGGTGTGTATCCATGGATTCAACACAGCGTTTAACCGCTGAAGCAGGGTAATGTCGCACGGATTCGTTTCGCCATCTAATCGTTCGCGCATTTTACCTACGGATCGAGATCGTAGACTTCAACAAGGGCAACGCCCGCCGAGCCGTCAACGCTGCGGACAATCGCGGTATAGTTGCCGGCGCTGAGCGTCGCGACGATCGCTGATTCGAGCGGGTTTACCGGTGGAATCGTGCTCGCCAAAATCTCTGCGACCTGGGAGCTCTGGCCCCAATCGTCATTGTAGGCGAGCAGGTTGCCCGACGCGTCGCGCAATTCCAAAGTCGGATCGGCCAGCGCGCCGGTGATCGCATTCACGCCGGTCCCGAGCGAAGGGCCGAGCGCGCGGATAATGACTTTCTTGGTGCCGCCCTGCGTGATCAGGCCGCCAATCATCGGCTCGTTGGCGGTACCGATACGGCCCCGCGTGGAAATATTGACGAGGCGGGTGGTGTTGGCGTCCATCTCATAGGCTTCCACGAGCCCGTTGCCGCCGGTGTTGCCGTTACCGCTCACAATGGCCGTGTAACTGCCGGGCGCGAGCGTCACCAGAAGCGCCGACTCGAGTGGGTCGCTCGGCGCGATGCCGCTCTGCTGAATTTGCGAAGCCATCTCGCCATCACGCCAGTCGTCGTTGATCGCGACGACGTTGCCGGCGGAATCGTGAACTTCGAGAACCGGGTCAGCCAGCACATTGGTCACACCCGCGGCCGCAAGCGATGGGCCGATGGCGCGAAGAATCAGCGTCTTGGATTGGGTTCCCCTGATGATGAAGCCGCCGATCAAAACATTCTGCCCAGTACCAACTTTCATCCGCGTGGAAATATTTGCGAGATGGCTTGCACCGGTTCCGGGAGTTGATGTCGGGTTGGCGGTCGGCGTGGCCGTGGGAGCTGGGGTCGGCGTGGGCTTCGGCGTAGACGTCGCGGTCGCGGTTGGAGTGGGCGTTGGCGGAACGCCGGTCCCTACTCCGTAAAGGGATTGTCCGCCCGCGATGTCATCCGCGGCGAGGACTTCCTGGTCGCTCACGATGGAATTCATCACCGCGGTGACGTGTTGGCCTCCAGTATCCGGATGGCCAAGGCCGAGTGTGTGTCCCATTTCGTGAAGAAAAACGCGGCGAATATCGGCGATGGCCGGACCGTGCGCGACGAACTGCAACGGCCCGCGATAGGAATCGAATGTAACCGCCCGATTAAAGATGGTGTCGGATTCAACCATGCTTCCGCCGGTGCTGGTGTAATAAGTCACCGCCAGCGTGCCCGACCCGAATGACTGCCCGAAAATCGAATTGGAGAAAAATACCGAGTTGATTCGGTCACCCGAGGTTGTGGGCACGACGGGATTGACGATCGTGGTGACTTGGACGCGCTGGATCGTCTGGTTCCACATCCCGGCCACCGGGAGCACCGCGTCGTCCCATGAGGTGTTCCCATCCTGCAACGTGCGTCCGGCGCTACCGAGATTGAGCTGCATGAGGACAACGGAACCGGCCGGCCAGCTCTTGCCTTCGAGAACGTAAGCGTCGGCAACAGGCGAAATCATAGTCAGCGCAACGGCGAGCGCAGAGCTGGCGTATTTCAATATTGCGGATCGTGACATGATTCTAAAAAGCGGGCGAAGAAATGGCGGGTTTAGCGACAGATTGAGGGAGCAGATACCGTACGCGTGGGGTGAAGTTGCGGGATTTTTTTCACCGCCTTCCGTAAAAATGCGCGCGCCCGTGCCGCAGATCGCGGAAGGGCCAAGCGACGAGGCGTCAGGGAACGAGAAAGATTTTTCCCGAATATGGGTCCTTCACTTTCTGGCCGGAGGCGTAACCGGTGACGTCGACATAGCCGCCGCTGGGATCGAATGGGCTAAAGACGTAACCGGGTTTGCCGGGAACCGGCTTGGCGGTGGGAATCTGCGATTGGGTCGAAGCGGTGCGCGATGGGGCCG
>DATILK010000164.1:0-5614 GCA_035476555.1 Chthoniobacterales bacterium
TTCTCGGATCAGTCCATCTGCGATCTCACCCGGCAACGGTTCCGCAAATGGCAAAACCTCAAAAGGCCTGAATTCCACTTCATCCTGAGATAAACTCATTGATGAATCCCATCGGTACCGAATTGGGCGGTCAGTCGGAGATATATGCGTCGTCGGGAATTCGGAAATTGCGGGCGGGCGGTTGGGAATGGAGCCGCTGGGAAGCGAGCGACATAGATGGGCGGACCCGTGAGGGTGAGCCTTCTCGGAAGAAGGTGAATCAAAAGCGGACGGGGAAACATCCCGGAAATCTAGCTTTCGGGAGACAAGGCTGACAAGCCGAAAGACGGAACTCTTTCGTCCCTGATGGGACTTGGGAGCAAGAGATGATGAACGTTTTCCCAGCGCTGAAGCGCTGGGCTATTATCAGGGAGGCAACCTCCGACGGCAGGAGATGCGCCGGGCCTACAAAATGGCAACGGAGTTGCCGGGACAAGGGCGTTCCCAAACAGAGTTGGGGTGCGAGCGCGGATCAGGGACGGACGGTGGCGTCGCCGGGCGTGGGCTTCGGGCCTTCGACTAAAGTGGTAACGCCTTTTCGGGCGTTGATCACAAACGTGTTGTTGTCACCGAGCTTCGACCACGGGCCTTGCGGGACTTCGCTGAAGTCGACGAACTTCCAGTCGGTCACGTCGGTTTCGTCGATGCCGAGGTAATCGCGGACCGCGGGTGAAACGTCGAGGCCGGCGCCTTTGTTCAGGTTCGGTTTCGGGCGTTCGTTGCCGAAAACGTACTGCCAGTGATCGGTCCGGAACGGGCCGGCGTCTTCCCACTGCGCGTAGGCGACTTTGTTTCCTTTGCGGATCGCGATCCAACGACCTTTGCAGGTGGAAACACCGGGGCCTTGATACGCTTCCTTGAACCACGGCACGACTCGCGGCGCTTCGGGGCGGTGGCCGTTCGCGGCTTTGTCGTTGTAAGGCAGCGCACAATAGAAAGGATTCTGTCGCGGCGTGAATTTCGCCGGAATGAAATCATGCCGATGCGATTTTTCCGGGTCGTCGAACCCGCCGTAGTTCTTGGTCCAGTTTCCATCCCAGGAACTGGAGCGATTCGGCACTGGATTATTCGCAGTCGGTTTCTCGCCAATCCAGAAAACCGTGGTGACGATTTCTTTCCGCCACGGAAATTTTTCGCCCGGTTTGGTCACGGGAAGATCGTTATCGACCAGCGGCGTGTAGGTAATGGGATCGACCTGAAGCAAACTCTCGCCTTTCGATGAACTCGATTTCTTGCTCACCTTCACTTTCGATTTCGGCGTCGCGGCCGGCGCGGAGTGAGTGAAGAGCGCCGTGATGGACGAAAGAAGAACAGCGATGGTGTGGGTGAATTTTCCTGGTTTCATACAACGCCGGGCCGCAGCCGGAATGAAACTGTCTAAGTAAAGAATCGGCCCGAAGAACCGGTTCGGGCGTAATCTCGCCCAGGAATCAGCGTTGCGCCAGGGAACGGCGCGCTTTTTCGACGAGCTCTTTTTCCTGGGGCAACAAGTTCGCTTTGTCGGCGAGATCGAGATACTCGGCCGCGCGCGCCTGATCGCCCACCGCCGCGAGAATGATGCCGTAATAGGTCGCGATCTCCGGCTGGCGCAGTTGCTCCGGTGTAAGGGTCTCGAGAACCTCCTGCGCTTCCTGCGAATCCCCCGCAAGGTGAAGCCCGAAGGCGTAAGTGGAAACGTAAGCGGGGTTCTTCCGATCCTTCTCGTAAACGTCGTGCGCCAATTTTTGCCCGCGGTCGGGGTTCAGATTCAACAGCAACGAGAGCTGCGCGAGATTATTTTGCACGTTCAGATCGTCGGGATGCAGCTCGACTTTATGCAGCAGCACGCGATACAGATTTTCTGTATCGCCGATCTTGGCGAAGTAATCGTACAAAGCGCGCAAGGCATCGTCGCCTCTCGTTGGATCTTTGGAAACAATCCAGAGCAGCTCGACCGCTTCCGCGCGCCAGCCCCATTTCTGGACTGTCTCCGCGAGGGTCAAAGCTTCCCGGGCACTGGGGGCGACTTCCTTCACCGCGTTGTCCCATTGCGCGGCCGATTCGGGCTCGCTCCCGAGTTCGCGCAATGCGCGCGCGTTGAGGGCGTGCCGGAGAAAATCGACGGTGCCCCAATTGCCGGAACTCACGATCCGCTGCAAGCCCGTCCAATCCTTGGCGGCAACGTACGAATCGGAGAGCGCGATCTGCACCATCGTTTGCCCGAGAATTCCCGGCGGCAAAGTCGCCCTCCAGGTGATCGCATCGGATTCGCGTCGGTGCATGTTCAGCCAGGTCAACAAAGGAGCGGCGCGTTCGGGATCGTCGGCGGAAGACGTTTTCATTTCCGCGAGGAACGCGGCGAAGCCGTTGTCTTTCGCGGCGTCGAGCGCGCTGAGAAGAAGCAATCGATCGGCGAACGTTTTGTCTGGGAAACTGTCGAGCTGGCGCGCCAATTCCACCGCGGCCAGAGTGGTGTTCTGTCGCAACGCGTCTTCGGTGAGGAAACGCGTAGCTTCGCGGCGTAAGGCCGGATTCTTTTGCATTTCCAGCAGGGTCTGTTTGCCCTTATCCCGCAGCTCTCGGTCGGTCGCGCCAAGGCGCAACGCGGCCAGCCGCATCATATAATCGTTGTTCGACGGATCGAGCCGGCTCGCTTCGCTGAGCTGGTGCTCCATTTCCACTCCGTCGCGACGCGCGTAGGCGATGTCCGCCAGCAGCGCGTGGTAATCCGCGGTCTCTTTCGCGCTCGGCGGAAGCTTGCCCATCGCCACTTCCGCTGTCTGGCGATCGTCCACTCGCACCGCGGCGCGCGCGAGAAGAATCAAGTCGGCCGGTGTAGCCTGGCCGAGCTCCATCACTCGCCGCCGCCATTCGAGCGCGGCCCGGCCTCCTGTTTTTTCGGCAATCCGCGCCAGGATTCGGCAGGCCTCCGCGTTTTCCGGATTGATTTGCAAAATGCGCCGGGCATCGAGACTCGCGCGGCGATAGTCGCCTTCGTTGACGAGCGCATTCGCTTCGGCGACGAGACGCCGTTGCTGCCAGGCACGGTATTGTTGGAAGCTCAGCACTCCACCGATCGAAATGACGAGGATAATCCCGCCCGTCCAAAGGATGATCTTGAGGAAGGAGCGCTCGATTTTAGGGTGAGAATGCTTCAAGTTGAGTGAAGCATTCTATGGCAAGTTTCAAAGTCAATCCGTCGAGGCGCTCGTGACGCTTTCCGTGCCTCGCAAACCCAGCATCCCGCGATCCGGCGCGCCCTTCGTCCCGGCGTATATCCTGCTCAAAGGCGAGCGCTACCTTTTATGAGTGCCGTCGCCACCGCGCCCCCGCCGAAAATCGCGAATCCTTCGCGGGCGATCGCGTGGTTTCCGGTCGCCGTGTTCGCGTTGGTCTGGCTGGAAGTCGTTTCACGGCTGCGCTTCGAATGGTCGATAAATCCGCAATACGGGTACGGCTGGGCCGTGCCGGTTCTCGCCGCTTATGTCTTTTGGCGACGCTGGCAAAGCGCTCCGCCCGCAGCCGCGCCGGGAGCGCGTGTTGTCCTGGCGGCGTTGATCATTCTGCCGGCATTGTTGCTCGTTCCGATTCGCCTAATCCAGGAAGCGAATCCGGATTGGCGGTTGCTCAGCTGGGCGATGGCAATTTGCGCCGTCGTCATTTCCGGCATCGGAGTTTATCTGGCGGGCGGCGCAAGTTGGCTTCGTCACTTCGCGTTTCCAATCCTCTTTTTTCTCGTCGCGGTCCCGTGGCCGACCAGCCTCGAACAAATCGTAATCCAGGGACTGATGCGCATCGACGCGTTGATCAACGTTGAATTTCTGACCGCGATCGGGATTCCGGCCGTGCAACTCGGCAACGTCATCGAAGTCGGCGCCGGTTACGTCGGCATCGACGAAGCCTGCACCGGCATTCGATCGTTACAGGCCACGCTGATGGTCTCGCTTTTCCTTGGAGAATTTTACGGCTTCCCGGTTGTGCGCCGCATCATCCTCATCGTCGCGGGCGCGTTCCTCGCGTTCTTCTGCAATCTCGTCCGCACCTTTCTTCTTGTTTATCTAGGAGCCGAGCACGGATTTCAGGCGATCAAGAATTGGCACGATCCGGCTGGCTACACGATTCTCATGGTCTGTTTGCTGGGACTTTGGGGGTTGAGCTGGATTCTTTCGCGCAAAGACCAGGAACTGCCGAGCGTCGCCGCTTCCGCGCAACCGTTTCGAATTTCGCGTGTCGTTCTCATCACGTTACTCGCGCTCACCGTGATCGCTGAAGCGGGCACCCAGGTTTGGTATCGCGTCCATGAAGCCCGCACCGTGCAACTCGCGCCGTGGACCGTCACGTGGCCGACGAACGCTTCAAATTGGAAAGAGGTCCCGATCGACGAAGCCTCCCAGGGATTGCTCCGCTACAACGAGGGCGGCGGGGGGGATTGGTTCGCTGATGGTCACAACTGGAGCATGTATTTTTTCAAATGGCTCCCGGGCCGCACCGCTGGTCTTTTCATTAAAAACCATCGGCCCGATATTTGTCTGCCGGCGAGCGGCATGACGCAGCGCGGCGGCGTCCAAAACAAATTGCTCACCGTGAATGGCGTGCCGTTGCCGATGCGCGCGTACGTTTTTGAAAATGCCGGGCGACTGCTTCACGTTTTTTATTGCTACTGGGATGGCACTCGGCCGACGCCCGACATGCTCGATCAGGAAAACTGGACCGCGTCCGGACGACTCGACGCCGTGAAGCGCGGCAAACGCGACGTCGGTACTCAAATGCTCGAGATCGTTGCCTGGGGCTACGACGATCCGGCGAAAGCCGAAGCCGCCGCGATCGAACAGCTCCGCCAGATCATCAAGCAAGGTTAGTTGCTGCCGGCAATTCGACGTTCGGCGTTGGACGTTGGACGTTGGGCGTTTTCCCCTTCTGCTTCTTGCGTTTTCCGTCTAACGTAAGGCTCATGTCCCCCCGGCTTCTTCTCGCGCCTTTTGCGCTGATCCTTCTCACGGGTTCGATTTCCGCGCAGACTCCCGCCCCGCCAGCTTCTTCCCCGGCTCAAATCACCGTCACCTTCTGGAACATCCAATGGTTTCCCGGCCGACGTCCCAACGCTTCCCATGCCGAAGAAAACCGCCAGATCAAAGCTGTTCATGCCGATGTCGCCCAACTGAATTCCGACATCATCGCGCTCGAAGAAGTTCGCGATTACGATCACGCCGCGCTCGCGGTGAAGCCGCTTCCCGGTTTCAAGGTGGACGTTTGCTCTTCGTTCCCTCCGCGAGAAGGACAGAATGAAGCGCAACAGGTCGCGATCGCTAGCCGGCTCCCTGCCCTCAGCGCCTGGTCGGAACTGTGGAAGCCGCAGGAGGCAATTGTTCCGCCGCGCGGTTTCGCATTCGCGGTCTACGAAATCGCGCCGCACCAGCTTGTTCTTGTCTACGCCGTCCATCTCAAGAGCAATCGCGGAGAAATCCACGAAGACATGCGCATCCGCGAAACGTCGATGCAGCAACTGCTCGCCCACATGAAGGCGATGAACACCGCTTATGGAAAACTCGGATCGCTGACCTGGATCGTTGGCGGCGACTTCAACACCGCGCCAGAT
>DATILK010000165.1:0-3796 GCA_035476555.1 Chthoniobacterales bacterium
CACATCGGGCAAAGACTTAAAGTGACTGCTGTTTACAAGAACGAAACCGGGACTCCGGTTGTATTTCGTTATCTACCTCCGCTGTTTGACGCGCAAATATGGCGCGGCGACGTCGAGGAATTGCCTTGCACCACTCCCGAGATGCCGTACACCGAAATCGTACTCAAGCCAGGACAAGAACACTTTGTCGAGGACGAGCTGCAGCTTGATCGCGTGTGTAACAAGCCAGGCGTGCACGAGGTTAGATTCTATTACAGCCTCGCGCTGTTAGAGGATCAGAAACTGCTCCAGGAATATAGACGTAATTTTCCGATAGTGAATGAAGCAGTAGCTTGGGAAGAACACGGGCACCCTTTTACAATTACGGAATGATTGACGTAAAACGGATCTGACCGAGCGCGATCACAATAGTTTACTTTGGCACCGCTTGCAGATTTTAGGACACTCGGGCTATTGAAGCATTGCTGCGAACGAGCTTCGTGAACTGAGTCGATGGCAGTGGAACGAAATCAGGCGTGTCGCGCTTGGCATCGAAGCGACTAGAGAGCCGCTTAAAAGAAAATCGGGATGATCAGGATCGCGACGATGTTGACGACCTTGATCATGGGATTGATCGCGGGACCGGCGGTGTCCTTGTAAGGATCGCCGACCGTATCGCCGGTAACCGAAGCGGCGTGGGCGAAGGAGCCTTTGCCGCCGAGGTTGCCTTCCTCGATGTATTTCTTGGCGTTATCCCACGCGCCACCGCTCGACGTCATCGCGATCGCGACGAAGAGACCGGTAACGATGGTGCCGACGAGCAATCCGCCGAGCACGACGGGCCCTAGAGGTTTGATCATCGCCACCGCGAGCACAAACACGACTGGGAGAAGCGCCGGGACGATCATCTCCCGCAGCGCTGCTTTCGTCACGATGTCGACGCAGGTACCGTATTCCGGCACATCTTCGCCGCGGAGAATTCCGGGCTTCGCGGTTAATTGCCGCCGCACTTCGCGCACAACCGCGCCGGCCGCTTTGCCGACCGCGTCCATGCTAAACGCGGTGAAGATGAATGGAAGCAATCCGCCGATGAACAGGCCGATGATTACCTTCGGTTCGGTGAGGGAAAACTGGAACGAGTAAGCTTTTCCGCTCGTGCTGAAATGCGCCTTGAGTTCTTCGACGTACGAACCAAAAAGCACGAGGGCCGCGAGGCCGGCCGAGGCGATCGCGTAACCTTTCGTTACCGCTTTCATCGTATTGCCGACGGCGTCGAGCTCATCGGTGATCCCGCGAATTTCCTTCGGCAATTGGCTCATGACCGCGATGCCGCCGGCGTTGTCGGTGATCGGGCCGAAAGCATCGAGCGAGATAATGATTCCCGCCATCGAAAGCATGCTCATGACCGCAATGGCGATGCCGTAAAGTCCGGCGAAATGGAAGCTGAGGAGAATCGCGATGCCGATGAACCCGACGGGCAACGCCGTCGCGTGCTGACCAATTGCGAGCCCAGCGATGATGTTGGTAGCGTGGCCGGTCTCCGAGGCCTTCGCGATTTTGCGCACCGGCGCGTAACGCGTCGAAGTGTAGTAGTTCGTGATCACGACGACGACGAAGGTCATGAGCAATCCGACGAGCGAGGCGAGATAGAGGTCGTTGGCTGAACGGGCGATGCCGCCGATTGTGACCGGGTCCGGAAAAAGCATGTGCGTGGCGGGCCAATACAAAATGGCTGAGACCACGCCACTCGCGCCCACCGCGCCCATCAAAACCGTCGCGGGTTTTCCGCCGACGAAGTTGACGAATAAAATTCCTAGCACCGCGCCCAGCACCGAAATGCCGCCGAGCACGAACGGATAAATTATCGCGGCCGGATAATTGCCAATGGTCAGCGCGCCGACAAGGATCGCGCCGATCAAGCTTACGGCGTAGGTCTCGAACACGTCCGCGGCCATGCCGGCGCAATCGCCGACGTTATCACCCACGTTGTCCGCGATCGTGGCCGGATTACGCGGATCGTCTTCCTCGAGATTGCTCTCGATTTTACCGACGAGATCGGCGCCGACGTCGGCCGCTTTCGTGTAAATACCGCCGCCGAGACGGGCGAACACGCTGATCAAACTCGCGCCGAGCGCAAGTCCCACAAGGCTCTTCACCGCCATGTCAGGACCGAGAAAATGTTTCGCCAGCGTATAGAAAATGCCGACCGAAAGCAGAGCGAGGCCCACGACGAGAAGTCCAGTGACGGCGCCGCCGTTGAACGCGACACGCATCGCGGCGGTGCGCGACTGGCTGGCAGCCTGCGCCGTCCGCGTATTCGCGAGAACCGCGATGCGCATTCCGATATAGCCGGCAGCCAGCGAACAAAACGCGCCAATCAGGAACCCGATGGCGGTAAATTTGTCGCGAAAATAAAAGAGCAGAACGAAGATCACCACGGCGATGGCGCTGATCGTCACGACCTGTCGTTTCAGATACGCTTTCGCACCTTCCTCAACCGCGCCGGCGATCTGACGCATCCGGTCGTTTCCAGGGGAAAGCCGAATGACGGCTTTGATAAGAAGGAAGGCAAACAACAGGCCCAAAGCCGCGCAGACCATGGAAAGGGTGACACCGGATTTGAGGATATCGAGGGCAAGAAAAATCATGACGGCTCCGTTGAAAGCGGGGCACTGTAGTTAGGTTTACCGGACTGGCAACGGGTAAATGCTGCGCCTTTACGCCCTCCGCCACGGCTGGTTTTGTTAAAGCTCGAAAACCGTCCGTAACCGGCGCAGGAACGTGGAACGATATTCCGATTCCTTCTTCTCCTGGTCCTGCGGGAGGGTCGCGTCTTTCACGATGCCTTCGCCTTCGATTTGGCGTTTCGCGAGAAGCTCGCTGAGCGCACTCAGGCATTCGGGAGACTCCTTCAGCACGTCCGCCATGACGGGTTTGCTGATCTCGAGAACTTCGCAGTCGTTCTCGGCGCGGACGGTCGCGGAACGCGGGGCGCCGGTGAGCAGCGAAAACTCGCCGAAGCAGTCGCCCTGGCGCATGGCGCCGACGCGAACGCTGGCTCCGTTGCGGGCAATTGAGACCGCCGCCGTCCCGCGCAGCATGACGAACATCGAATCGCCCTCGGCGCCTTCCTGAATCAGCCGCTCGCCCCGGCCGTACCGATGGATCGGCGAATTCTCGAGCACCGTCGCGAGCTGATCGTCGTTCATGCAATCGAAGAGCGGCTCGCTCCGCAAAATCACGCGCGCCTCGGCCTGCGGATCGCCGGTGCGTTTCGGTCCGCGCTGGATCTGGAGGGTGCGGATCGGGAACGGAATGGTGATCTGTTGCCGCCGAAATTCGTACCAGATGTTGGTCCGGATCGCGTCGCAAACGTCGTTATAAGCGCGATGATTTCCCATGGAAAACTTGATCTCGTAGATCACGGCTGAGTCGGCGAAATCCATCACGAAAACTTTTACCGGCGGCTCGGAGACGACGCCCTCTGCGCTCTCGGCCGCGCGGTGAAGCGCGTCCTTCACGCGATTCGGCGGCACCTCGTAGTCGACGCCCACCCGCAACCGCATCGCGTGGATTTCGGTGGGGTAATGGAGATTGATGATCGGATTGCGCGCGATCTGGTAGTTGGGGATGTCGAGATAAATACCGTCGTTGGTCCGGAGCCGGGTGGAACGCCAGTTGATCTCCATTACCTCGGCGAAACGGTCCTGGATGTGGAGCCAGTCGCCGACCTTGTAGGGCTTGCTGATCTGAAGGGCGATGCCGGCGATGATTCCGCCAAACAAATCCTGGGTGGCGAAGCCGAGGACGATCGCCA
>DATILK010000166.1:0-8624 GCA_035476555.1 Chthoniobacterales bacterium
CTTCTCGAAGCCTAAACGCGCGGCTGTTCTCGCATGTTCACCAGGTTGATTCGCGCGGTGGGTGGGACCGCGGTTTCATTTTCGTCCTACGTCGGCGACGTAGTGATGCTGGCGGTGGAGACGATCGGCGCGGTCTTCACCCAAAAGATTCGCTGGCGTCTGTTTCTCGAACAGATCGTCGAGATTGGTTTGCATTCGCAGATCGTGGTCATGATCACCGGCGCGTTCACCGGCGCGGTCTTCGCGGCCCAGACTTATTTTCAATTCAGCAAGCTCGGGATGGGATCGGCCGTCGGCGCGGTCGTCTCGGTTTCGGTGTGCCGCGAACTCGGGCCCGTCCTGACTGCGTTAATGGTGACCGGCCGCGTGGGCGCGTCGATGTCCGCGGAAATTGGAACGATGAAAGTGACCGAACAGATCGATGCTTTGCGCGCTCTCGCCGTGCATCCGATCGATTACCTCATCGTCCCGCGCACCCTGGCGATGATGGTCTCAATGCCGTTGCTCGTCGCGGAATGCGTGGCGATTGGGATCGCGGCCGGCTATTTCGTCGCGATCTTTCTCCTTGAGGTCAACGGCACCTATTACATGGCGAACATGGTTCGCTGGACGCAATTGCGCGACATCATCATGGCGTTGACCAAGGCGGGCTTTTTCGCGCTCCTGATCGTTTTCATCAGTTGCCACAAAGGCCTAACGAGTCGTGAGGGCGCGGTCGGGGTCGGCCGGGCCACCACCGAAGCAGTCGTGAATGCGTCGCTCGCCGTGCTCATTTTCAATTTCTTCCTGACCATGGGTCTGAACATTATTTTCCCCGCAGGCTAGGAACGAGCATGGATGAGGGGACGATGATCGAGGTTCGCGGGCTCGCGAAGAGCATCGGCGAGCAGGAGATTTTGCGCGGGGTCGATTTGATCGTCGCGAAGGGCGAGACGCTCGCGATTATTGGCCGGAGCGGAGGCGGCAAGAGCGTCTTGCTGAAACATCTCATTGGGCTGATGACGCCGGATGCTGGCGAAATCTGGATCGACGGCGAGAACATCATTGGCAAAACGGAGCGGCAGCTGGCGGCAATCCGACGGAAGATCGGGATCCTGTTTCAAAGCGGGGCGCTCTTCGATTCGATGACGGTGGAACAAAACATTGCGTTTCCTCTCGAGGAAGCGGGCGAGCGCGACCGGGAAAAGATCGCGGAGAAAGTGCGCGAGATTCTGGAAGTGGTCGAGCTCGAGGGGGAACAGGAAAAGATGCCGGTGAATTTGAGCGGCGGAATGAAGAAGCGGGTCGGGCTCGCGCGCTCGATCGTGCGCCGGCCGTCGTGTGTGCTCTACGACGAACCGACTTCGGGACTGGATCCGGTCGTATCCGACAGCATCAACCGGTTGATCCGCCGGCTTCAGAAACGCTTCGGCGTGACCAGTGTCGTGGTCACGCACGACATGAAGAGCGCGTTCCACATCGCCGATCACATCGCTTATCTGCACGAAGGCCGGATTTATTTTTATGGCACGCCGCAGGAGCTGGAGATCTCGGACGACCCTCTTATTCAGGATTTCATCCTCGGTCGGTCCGAACGCGAACCGGCCGCTGAAACTGCCTGACGCGATGGGAACACGTGATAGAGTCGTGAGCGAAACCCTCCACGAAAAATGGCGACGCGGCACACCGACAAAGGTCTCGAGTTAAAGGTAGGCGCGTTCGTCCTCGTCGGGCTCGGCGTCCTGGCGGTTTTACTCGTCCAGTTCGGACGCCTCGGCGAAGGCTTCCAAAGTTATTATCAATTGCTGATCAAATTTCCGGACGCGAGCGGTCTCTTGAAAGGCTCCGACGTTCTCCTGGCCGGCGCGAAAATCGGTCACGTTTCCGGCGGCCCGCGTCTCGCCTCATCCGGCCAGGGCGTCGAAGTGCCGGTGCGCATTTTCGGTTTTGTGAAAATCCCGGCCGGGAGCCGCTTCACGGTTGGCTCCTCGGGTTTGCTCGGCGACCGCTTCGTGGCCGTGACCGCACCGCAACGCATCACCGAAGATTTTGTTCCAAAGAACAGCGTGATCGAAGGGACGCGCGATACCGGCATCGACGATCTGACCAAGGAAGGCGGAGCGCTCGTCGAAGATTTGCGCACCGCTGTGCAAAACGCCAACGCAGCGATCGAGAAGCTGAACAACGAAGCGCTGTCGCAACCGAATTTGGACAACATCAAATCCGCCGTGGAGAATTTAAATAAAGCCACGACTGCGCTCGCCGCTTCGACGCAGAAAGTCGACGGCGTTCTCGATAAGGCGAACGAGACAATGGATTCGGCGAAGAAGGCCGCGGATGATTTGCCCGCCGCGATCGCCGATGCGCGCAAAACAATCCAGGCCGCGACCGAGCTGATCCAGAAAGCGTCGACCGGCAAGGGGGCCATGGCGACGCTGCTGTCGAACCAGGAATTTGCGAACGACTTGAAAGCCCTGGTCAGTAATCTCCGCGAACACGGCGTTCTCTTTTATCGAGACAGCGCCGCGAAAACCGAAGCGCAACGCTCGCCGAATCCACCCCGCCAGAAAACGCGACCCTGATGACCCCCTCGCTCACCGTCAATTTGTTGCGGACGCTTTTCGTCACGTTCTGCGGCGCCATCGGAGGCATCGTGACTGCGGAAACGCAGGGCAAGTACATTCCCGGCGTCATGATCGGCGTGGTCTTCGCGCTCATCATCGTGCTCGCCGACCGACTTCTGAAGGGCTTTTCGCTGCGCGCGTTTTCTTCGGCCACCTTTGGTTTGCTCCTCGGACTTCTTTTCGCCAACCTCTTCAGCGCGTCCGACATTTTGCGCTACCAAAGCGACACGGTGCAGTGGGCCGCGCGCCTGATCATTTACTGCACCTTTGGTTATCTCGGCATGATGCTCGCCATGCGGAGCAACCGCGACGAATTCTCGCTCATCATTCCGTACGTGCGTTTCGCGCGCGAGACGACCCAGCATGAGCCGCTCGTCGTGGACACGAACGTCATCATCGATGGTCGCATCGCCGATCTCGTGGCGACGGGATTCCTGAGCCGGGCGCTGATCGTTCCGCGATTTGTTCTGGGAGAATTGCAAACCCTGGCTGATTCGCGCGACCCGATAAAACGCGAGCGCGGCCGGCGCGGCCTCGACATTTTGAATCAGCTCCAAAAGTCGCGCGAACTGGATCTGACGATCCACGATACTACGGGCGACGCCGATCTTTCGATTGATGCGCGGCTCGTTCGACTCGCGAAACTCTTGCAGGCTCGGCTCCTGACCAACGACCAGGCGCTCTGTCAGGTCGCGCGTTTGCAACAGGTGCCGGCGCTGAACCTCGCTGATCTCGCCCGCGCCTTGCGTCCCGCCGCCGCCGCCGGCGACGAGTTGGAATTGAACCTGGTGAAGGAAGGCCGCGAATCGCACCAGGCCGTCGGTTATCTTCCGGACGGAACGATGATCGTCGTCAATCATGCCCGCGCTTTTCTGGGAAAAGTTGTGACGGTGACCGTGTCGAGTGCGCTCCAAACCGGCGCCGGGCGTTTGATTTTTGCCGAGGTCAAGCAGAACAATCCGCCGCCGGCCAGTTAGGCGCGCGGTGCGGTCGCTGTTTTTGTTTTGATGAAAGCCGCGCGCAAGCTGTTGAAGTATCTGCTCCCATTCGGCGCCGTCGAAATGATGCGGAACCGCCGCCGGCTCCGCGAGCTGGGACGCGAAGTTCCGTTGGCCGAGCTTTGGCAAAGCGAGTGGCTCGTGCACCTCGCCGAAGTGAGCGGACTCGGATTGTTGCCCGCAGGCGAGTGGAAAAATTTGCGCTGCGTGGTCGACGTCGGCGCAAACGTTGGCCAATGGTCGAGCGCGTTGCTGAAATTAGTTTCGCCCCAGAAGTTGATCATGATCGAACCCGGTCCGGCGATGTTCGCCGCGCTTCGCGAAAAATTCATGGGCAGGACCGGGGTGGAACTTCACAACGTAGCGATCGGCCAGGCGAATGGGACGACGATGCTGCGCGTGACGCGCGATTCGACCGGCGCCTCGGTGCTTCCGCCGCGAGACGACATGAGGCAATTGATCGGGAGCAATTGGACGGTCGAGACGGAAGTGAAATGCCAGATGCGCACGCTCGACAGTTTGCTCGGCGGCGTGCCGGAAGTTTCGCTGCTGAAAATCGACGTGCAGGGCTACGAGAGAGAAGCGCTCGCCGGCGCGGTTAAGACTTTGGCAAAAACGAGGTTCCTGCTCATTGAGCTGAATTACATGCCGCAGTACGAAGGCGGTTCGTGGTTCGGCGAAATCCATGAGTTGCTGACGCGGAACTACGGTTTCGTTCTGGTCGACGCGACGAAGCCACTGCGTCTCAACGGCCGCGCCTCAATGTCTGATGGGCTTTACGTGAACGAGGAGCTCGTGCCCGATTTCGCGAAGCGCGATTTCGTTTGATCGTCGGTTACAATCCGACGGCGGCGCGCACTCGCTGCATTACTTTGGCGGCTTCGGCATTCGCGCGCTCCGCGCCGCGTTTCAGAACGGCGTCGATGTATCCCGGATCCTTGAGAATTTCTTCCCGCCGTTGCCGCATGGGGGCGAAATATTCCCAGAGCTTTGCAAAAAGCTGCTTCTTGAAATCGCCGTAGCCGGTCCCGCCACTCCGGAACGCGTCACGCATCGCACCGGTTTCCTCCTTGCTCGCGAAAAGCGAGTAGAGCTGGAAAATCGTGGACGTCTCCGGATTCTTCGGCGCCTCGACCGGTTGCGAATCGGTCACGATGCTCATCACGCGTTTTCGCGTTTCTTTTTCGTCGCCGAAAATGTCGATCGTGTTCGCGTAGCTCTTGCTCATCTTCTGGCCGTCGATCCCGGGAACTGTTTCCGTCTCAGGTTGGATTTGCGGCTCGGGCAATTTGAAAATCTGCCCGTCCGGCTCGGACCCGTAGGTCTCGTTGAATTTCACCGCGATGTCGCGAGTCATTTCGAGATGTTGCTTCTGGTCCTTGCCCACCGGCACCAGATCGCTGTCATAGATCAAAATGTCGGCCGCCATCAGAACCGGATAGTTGAACAATCCAGCGGAAGCCGGTAATCCGCGCGCGACTTTGTCTTTGTAAGAATGACCGCGCTCGAGAAGCGCTTTGGGTGTGACCGTCGAAAGGATCCAAGTTAACTCTGCGACCTGTGGCACATCACTCTGCCGAAAGAGCGTGCCGCGTTCGACATCGAGACCGCACGCGAGAAAATCGAGCGCGATCCGCCGGCTGTTCGCGCGCATCGTTTCCGGATTACTGATCGTCGTCAGCGCGTGATAATCCGCGATGAAATAAAACGTCTCGTTCTTCTCCGATTCCTGAAGCCCGATGGCAGGCCGCATCATCCCGAAATAATTTCCGATGTGAAGAATGCCGGTGGGCTGAATGCCGGAAAGAATGCGCATGGTAACGAAGCGCAATGTTCAACGCTGAACCTGCCTTCTGCAAGATTCGCGCGGCGCTGGCTCGCTATGGGAGATTGTAAACCTCGACCAATCCGACTCCGACGCCGTTGTTCGTTCCGCGGAGAACCGCGGTGTAGAGCCCAGGAACGAGCGTGCGAACGATTGCCGGCTCCAGATCGTTCGAGGGCGGAAGCGCCGTTGCTTGGATATCGCTCTGCTGGCTGTCCTTCCAATTATCGTCGGTGGCAATCACCACGCCATTGCCGTCGTGCAATTCCAGGATCGGATCCACCAACGCGTTCGGGATCCCGAAGTTGACCAGTGACGGACCGAGCCCGCGCACGATCACTCGGGCCGCGCCGCCTCCACTTCCTCCCACGACGAAACCGCCGATCATCGCGTTATCGCCGGTGTCGACAAATCCGCGCGTGCTGATGTTCCCCAGTTTTGAATTGGCGGCCTGATCCAGATCGTACACTTCCACGACTCCGATGCCGCTCGACTGATTCTTGCCGGCGAGGATCGCGGTGTAAGCGCCGGGACTGAGCGTGGCGATCAACGCCGACTCCAAATCATTCGATGGCGAAAGATTGGTGGCCTGGATGGTCGCTTGTTGCGACTGGCCCGTCTGATCGTCGATTTTCCAGTTATCGTTTGTGGCGAGCGTTGAATTTCCCTGGTGCAATTCGAGTGTCGTATCGGTGAGCACGCCCTGCACGCCGAAGTTAGCTAACGAAGGCCCGATCCCGCGAATGATTACCTTCTTCGGATCGGTCCCCGTGATGATAAAGCCAGCGATGAGCACGTTGTTGCCAGTCAAAACGCGCATGCGCGTCGAAATGTTGAGGAGCTGATCGGGCGGTTTGGTTTGGAAATTGGAAAGCACGAGATGGTTGTCGCTGTAAGTCGCGATGAAGGAACCGCGGCCGTCAGTCGTGGGGAAACGGCTGCTGTTCGGCGCGTTGATGAATGCGCCCGTGATGGTCGGGCCGGCGGTGAGGACCGTGAAGCTGTCGTTAGGTCCCGGCACGAACCCGTTGATCAACGAAACATCGAGCGTGCCGCCAAAAGTAGCGGAGCCGCTCACGTTCATCGTGTCGAATTCCCCGGCGGTGTTATTTTGGATCACCAGGCCCAAATGCGCGTCGGCGCCGAGCGCCAGATTACCGTTAATGGTCATCATGTCGGGGCCGGGAATCGTCCCGTTGCCGGGCACTACGAGGATGAAGCCCTGGAAATTGGCCACGCCACCGCCGCCGGTGGTGGTGGGAGCAATTGTGCCGCGCGAGACATTGACGTTGCCGTTGATCGTCCCGCCGTGGTGAATGATCCCGCCCTGGATCAAAACGTTCGCCGCCGTCAGAATGCTGCCTTCGAGAGAGGTATCACCGCCGGTTTGGATATAATTATGCCCGCCGGCCACGCTGAAAACCTGTGAAGGGCCGGAGTTCCCGATCAAAACGGTTCCGGCATTCGTGAAATCCGACGGCGCCGTGAACGACTGGCTGATGAGCGAGAACGAGCCGGTCTTCGTGTTATCGACGAAGTTGCGCAACCCATTGTTGGCCGATTGGTCGACGATATTTCCGTTGCTGCCGACCGTGATAGTCGTGGCGTTGTGGACAATGTCGGCGCCGTTGAACTGGAGGGTGGCCGTCGCGGATGAATTGGAAAAACTGCCGAAGACCGAGTAAATGCCGCCGGTCAAGGTCCGGCTGGCGGCATCGAAATTGGTGAGCGGACCGTTCACAACGAAGTTGGTCGGGAGAGTTTGCGCGCTCAGCAAGATGGTGCCGTCGTTGGTGAAGGCGCCAGTGGAACTGAAGTTGTGGTCGGTGAGAGTGAATGTGCCGCTGGCAAGATTGTGAGCGAAATTTCGGAGCGCGTCGGCGCCGTTCTGATCCACGATCTTCGTAGTCGGAGCGCTGAGAGAGATGGAAGCCGCGTTGTTCACGATGTCCGCGCCGTTGAACTTGAGAGTCACGCTCGTCGCGGTGCCGGCGCCGTCGTGGCGGACGTTGAGACTCCCGCCATTCAGGGTGTGGGTCGCGGAATCGAGGTTTGTGAGTGAGCCATTGATGGTGAAGCTCGCGTTGAGTCCGGAATCATTGAGTTGAAGGAGACCATTGACGGTCAGGTTTCCCGGTTGCACGTAATCGAGGGCCGCCACACTCAGGACGCCCCCGGTTCCGATCACCGCGAGGTCGCGCAGTCCGTCGTTCCCATTCTCGTCGATGATGTGAACATTCGAGCCGGTAAGACTCACGCTGGTGTTTGTCAGAGTAACAATGTCCGCGCCCGTGAACTGCACCGTGGCCGCGGCTCCCTGCGAGAAAAGAGTGAGCTTCGTTGAGCTCAGGGTTCCCCCGGAGAAATTGGTGAATTGGCCTAACGAAAGGATCGCATCGGCGTCGCCGGTCCGAGTCGAGACGTTGAACCCGGGATTCTCGGCCAGATTCTGGACCGAGAGGTCGGTGGTGGTGCCTGTGACGGACAGGAGGTTCGAGCTGTCGAGACCGGTGAACCCGCCATTGGTGAGACCGGCGTTGTTCAACGTTAGGTTGGAAACCGTCGCGCTGATATCGAGGCGCACGGTCCCGAACGTCCGGGTGATCGTTCGGTTTTCGTTGCTGAGCTGTGCGCTCAGGATCAAGCCGGTGAGCGTGGTATCAAAGAAATTGTTTGCGAAGTTGTTCGGCACTCCCGCGGGCGACCAGTGGGCGGAGTCGCTCCACGGCCCGGTCGCGTTCGTCCTTGTGCCATTACCGGCAAATGTCTCCGCGGTGGTTTGCGATCCTGCTTTGAGGTTACAGACGAAGGAAAGGCTGTCAGCGTAGCCGTCGTTCGAGTTGCCGTTTAAACGCGTCATCGTCTGCGTGATCACGACCCGAGTAGCGTTCACGGGCACGATGCCGCTGCCGCGACGAAAGATCAGGCCTGTGGCATTGCCGCGGTCTTTCGCCGTCGCATGCCCCACGCTGACAATGCCGAGGCTCGTGTTGCCATTGAAGAACGTCGCGCTGAGGCGGGCGTTGTCGTTGTCGGAAGAGAATCCTCCGAAATAACCGGACAGTTCGAAGATGACGTTTCCCTGGTTAATGTCCGCCGCGTTCGCCGACAGGTCGATGTTCTGGGTCGCGGTGCTGACCGCGGCGCCGTTGCCTCCGGCGAAAAAATTATTGCCGCGATCCGACGGTCCGGGATCGC
>DATILK010000167.1:0-6852 GCA_035476555.1 Chthoniobacterales bacterium
ACCTTGCCGCTGGGCAGCAAAGTTGCCGTAAATTCATGGCGTGCCGCATTTAGACTTCCCGTAGCCGTCCACTTCTCCGTTGCAGGATCGTATAACTCCGCGCTTATGCCGGGGCTATCTCCTCCAACAACGAGCACTTTGCCGGTGGAAAACAAGATTGCCCTGTGGTCATGGCGTGCCGTATTCATGCTGCCCGTGGCCGTCCAAGCGCCGGTCATTGGATCGTAGAGCTCCGCCTTCTTGCTCTCGAAATTAACCGTCTCAGCTCCTCCAGCGACCAGGACCTTGCCGTTGGAGAGCAAAGTTGCGGTGTGTTGGAAGCGAGCGGTGATAAGACTCCCCGTGTAATCAAACGCAGACAACATCGCGGCACTGAAAAGCAGAACCGTCGCTGCCAGCAACCGCATCAGTGTGGTTGTTTTCATCATTTGTGAGGAACCGGCAATCGCGGGGCGTCGACAGCCGAAGAGAACGATACACAAAAACAGCCGTAGGATCGAACTTTTTACGTAATGTCCTGTGCGCACGAGCTGCGCGCCACTTTCGATCGCGATTCGCGCCAGCGTTAAGCTCGGCAAATAACTTGCAACCATCGGGTGAGCTTCTGATATTGCCCCCGCTTTTCCTGACCCTATCGTCCAGTGGCCTAGGACACCGCCCTTTCACGGCGGTAACACGGGTTCGAATCCCGTTAGGGTCGCGATGCCATTTTCGTATTCTCAGCGAAATGGAACGCCTATCTCGTCGCCGAGCTGAATGAGGTATTGCTTTAAAAACTCTGCGCGCTGCTCTGCGGCCGCGCGTCCGGCCGCAGTCTGCATCGTGGCGGCCAGGGTCAGTAATTTCGTGAAGAAGTGATCGATGATACTCGTGCGATCGTCGGCCACGCGAGTGATTGGAAACGGCTCGGAAGAATCATAGAACGGCGTGCCATTGGCGCCGCCCGTGATCAGGGTACGGGCGATCCCCACCGCGCCGAGAGCTTCGAGTCGGTCCGCATCCTGCACGACCTTCGCTTCGAGCGTCTGCGGCGCGACGCGAGCGGAGAAACTGTGCGCCTCAATCGCATGCTCGATTGCGGGAATCAGTTCCGCCGGGTACGCCGTCGCACGGAGGAATGCACCGGCGCGCTCGGCAGCGAGGCGAGAGGCTGACGAGCGTTGCGGTGAGCTCTTCGCGATCGTCACGCAATCATGCAGCCACGCCGCCGGCAGCACGACCGCAAGATCGGCTCCCTCCGCTTCGGTGAGTCTCTTCGCATTGGCGACGACTCGCCTGACGTGTCCCTCGTCATGCGCTGCGTCTCTCGCGCTCTGTTCCTCGGCGAGGAACGCCGCGAAACAGGTTTCCCATTCCGTTGCCTTTTCGATCATCATCTACTTTAGAACAGGTTGGTATTTGGGGCCTCGGCCCTCTAATCTTTGAACCTCGCCATGCAAGGTACGTTCTACCAGGCCGACTTTGACCAGCCGCATCCGGAGCGGACGCGTGCCATCATCAAAGCCCATCCGGAAGTTCGCTCCCTTATGGGCCGCAACCCATTCACGGCGTTGATCGCTTTGCTGGTGGTGGTGGTGCAAAGCGCGATCGCCTTCGGCGTGAGTCGCCTCGGTCCCAATGGCTGGTGGGTCGGCCTTCTCCTCGCCTATGCGTTCGGAGCGTTCGCGAACCATTGCACTTACGTGATCATTCACGACGCCACCCATAACCTCGTCTTTCGCTCCCGAATCTTGAACAAGCTGGTCGCGATCGGCGCCGATTTGCCGAATCTCCTGCCGGCCGCGATTTCATTCGGGATTTACCATCTCAAGCATCACGCGCATCAGGGCCATTACGACGTGGACGCCGACATCCCCAACCAATGGGAGGCGCGCCTCGTCGGCGACAAATGGTATCGAAAAGCGATCTGGCTTTTCTTCTTCCCGGTTTTTCAACTCACGCGCCCGCCGCGCCTGAGAGCGATCGCGATGTGGAATTCCTGGACGGTAGTGAACATTCTTGCCGTGCTCGGTTACGTTCTCGCGGTTTACTTCGGGTGCGGCTGGCTCGGCCTTTGGTATTTGGGATGGTCGTTTTTCTTTTCCGTAGGTCTCCATCCCGTCGGCGCGCGTTGGATCCAGGAGCACTACACGCTCGATCCGGACCAGGAGACTTTCAGCTATTACGGGCCGATTAACCGGGTGGCGCTCAACGTTGGTTACCATAATGAGCACCACGATTTTCCTTCGATCGCCTGGAACAATCTGCCGAAGCTTCGAGCGCTCGCCCCGGAGTTTTACAAATCATTGCGCTCGCATTCCTCCTGGAGCCGGTTGTTGATCCAATTTTTGTTCGACCGGCGTTACACTTTATTTTCGCGCGTCGAGCGATCGAACGATCTGCCTGCGATCGCTTCTGGGTCCCCGCGGCTCGATCTTGTCTGACTCTCCGCGTTCTTCCCGGGTTCAGCGATCTTGTGAGAAACGGCCGTTACATCGCACTCGGCTTGGTGCCGCTGGTTTTGTTGGTGGCGGCGATGTCCAACCTTGCGCCGGAAAAGACGGGTCGCGGCGTGGATCAGGAACGAGGTTTTGAGCCGGCGCAACATTTTCGCACGGTCGTCTTCATTCTCGATAGCGCGGGCAAATCGGAGATGTTCGATCCCCAGTTGATGCCGTTTGTGGCGTCGCTGCGAAGGTCGGCGCTCTCGGGGCGATCGCGGTCGTGCCCGGCGAAGGCGACGTTTCCATGCATCAAAAGCATCTTTGAAGGACGCGAAGCGATGATGGGAACGACGCTCCAGGATTTTTCGGCGTTCGCGTCGAGCCGGACGACGTGGCCCGCTTCGCTCGCCGCGCTCGGAACGCGGCTCGTGGTCGCGTCGGACCACACGCTGAACCGACTTTATCCTGGGGCGTTTGTGGACTCGTTGAACTATGAAGACCTCCACGTGCCGTTGCTCGAGCGGGACGCGTTTGTTTATCGCAAGGCGAGGAAGTGGCTCGATGATCCGTCGATCGATGTCCTGGTCCTGCACATCATCGGGACGGACAAGGTTTCCCACGAGTATCCGGTTCGCGGCCCGGAATATCGGGCGAAATATCGCGAGGTCGACGATTTCATCCGCGAAGTCGCGGGCCGCCTTCAGCCGGCGGATTATTTGTTCGCGATCAGCGATCATGGACATAACGAATTGGGCGGCCATACGGAAGACGCGGCTTATTTGGCGCGAGGCCCGTTTTTCCCGGCCGATATCCGGCACGACCTGAACGCGGAAGACATGCTGTTTTTGTTAAGTCTTCCCTACGGTCTGTTGCTGCCTGCAGAGTACGAAGGAGAGATTCGAATGGATCTGACGCGACTCGCGCGCGAGGCCGCCGAACGATGGCTTTCGGCCCAGGCAAATGCCTGGCGCGTCCCGGTCGTCGGGTTGCCGATGGATCAAATGCAGGCTCGGTTGAATGCAAAAATCATCCAGCACCGGAGCGAGGGGCAACGCCGGGCGGCGGTGGGAACAGCCTGGCGAGGTGCGCCATTTCTTTTAGCCGCGGCTTTATTTCTCCTGGGCGAATTGCGCGGCTGGCGGCGTGAGCCAAGGCGCGGCCTTTTCTTGCAGCTCATCGCTTTGGCCGTAACGCTCGCAATCGCATTTTGGCTATTCCCAGCCGGTCTTACGTGGATTCACAACGAGGCGCATCGGCCGCTGGCGTTCATCGCCTTCTATGTCGGGGCGGCAATTGTCGCCCTCGTGGTTTTTCGTTACCGCAAACTTACAGACATTCTTTGGTTCGTTGGAGTCGCCGTCTGGCTCTTTGCTTACTTCGGGCCGCTCGGTTATTCGCTCACCCGGCACGGGTCGCTCATCATCCTGACAATTCTTCCCATCGCCGCTGTGATTGCCGCCGCTGGATGGCGCGCGTTTTTTACCAGGCCGGCGCTATTCCTTCCCGGATTGCTTCCGCTGGTGCTCTACGACGTCGAGTCCTTCAATCTCAAGTACGTCCTGCTCGATCGCATTCCAGAACTGTTTCCCAGCGGACAAATTCTTCTCGCCGCGATTGCCGCCGGCGCTTTTGTCGTAGCGCTTCCTCGTCGCAACTTCACCACGTCGTTCGCCGTTTTGCTGTGGCTGGCAATTGGCCGGTTTTTCTTCCAGTTCGATCTTGCGAAACTCGTCGGCGGATTATTTGCCTGCTGTTGGTTCGCCGGCTGCCTCGACCTTTTCCGGCGCGCCCGCCTTCCGCTACGCTGGTTCGCTTTAATCAGCGCGGTTTTCCTTTTCGTTCTGCTGACGTTTTTCCTCAACGGTTTCGCTTTAAGCCACGTCGATTTCCGATTTGCGTCGGACAAAATTTATCCATTCGCGAAGGAGCTCTGGCGAGCGCCGCAATTGATTCTCTGGGCGGCGTTGAAATATGCATTTGCCCTGGTGCCCGCTCTCGCCGTCCTGCGCCTCACGGCAATTGACGATCTCCTTTGGCGGCAGATTCTCCTCCTCGGCTGGTGGCGCGAATTGGTCATCGTCGCCGGCGCCCTCGGCCTGGCGATCTTCAATGCCCGCGGAATGCGCGATCTTTGCGAGGAAGAAATTTATTTCTGGACGTTCCTGAATCTGGTCTTGCTGGCCGCGGCGCTGGTCATGTCGCGACCAACGAAGAGCGCTGCCCCGTTTCTTGGCGAACCGGAGGCGGCCCGCTGACCCGAAAACGGCCTGTTTTTCTTATGGACGACGCCGCGCCCCTTCCATATCTTACCGGCCTGCTCAATCGAATGACCAATCCGGCGATCGCTGCTGCGACGCTCCTCATTCGCCACGTTCAGAGTAACCGTCAGGCGTCCTAACGCCGCACCTTCCCGTTATGTCATTAAATTCAAACATTTCCGCGCCGGAGACGCTGGACGGCACCGAAGGCAGTTTCGGGAATTTCGGCCTGAGCGATTTCCTCGTTGGAGAGAGCAACGATCCGCTGAACCCGCCGCCGGTCTTCACGAAATGGCACCAGGCGATCGAATGGGCCATCGAACTTTACGAGCCGCAATTGCTCGGACCACCTGAGGCGCGCACGGTCCTCAATTACGGCGGCAAACCGCATCCGGTCATCAATCTCTGTTCCTACAACTACCTCGGACTCGCCAATCATCCGGAAGTGATCGCGGCCGCGCATGAGGCGCTCTCCACCCACGGCCTGGGCGCGTGCGGTTCGCCGACTCTTTCCGGAATGAGCGATCTCCATCGCCAGCTCGAAAAACGGATGGCGGAATTTCTCGGCTACGAAGACGCGATGCTTTTCAATAGCGGCTTCGGCGGCGCCCTCGGTTCGATCTCCGGATTGATGCGGAAAAGCGACGTGGCCGTGATGGACAATCGTTCCCATCTCAGTCTGCGTGACGGCGCTGTCCTGGCGCGGACTCGCGTCGATCGATTTGAGCACAATGATCCGGCTTCGCTCGATGCCGCCCTGACTCGACACAAAACAAAACGCCGCCTCGTGATTGTCGAAGGCATTTACTCGATGGATGGCGACTTCGGCCATCTCGATGCGCTCATCGACGTCGCTCATTCGCACGGCGCGAGCGTGTTCGTCGATGAAGCGCATTCGATGCTCGCCTGCGGGCCGACTGGGCGAGGCGCGGTGGAACATTTCGGCGTGAACAAACAAGTGCGAATTCTTTACGGCACGTTCTCGAAGGCGTTCGGCGCCCTAGGCGGTTTCGTCGCCGGGTCGAAGGAAATGCTCGATTACCTGCGGCTCTATGCGCATCCGTATGTGTATTCCTGCGCGCTCCCGCCGGTCGTCGTCGCAGCGATCCTGAAAGCGCTCGAGCTCGGCTCCAGCCAGCCGGAGTTACGCAAACGTCTTTGGGAAAACGCGGTCTATTTCCACGAGCAACTCGACGGCCTCGGCATCGACACGGGAAATTCGAATACTTACATTATGCCGATTGTGATCGGCGATCGCGAGCGGATGCATCGGCTTTGTCATCAGTTGCGGTATCGCGGTCTCTGGGTTGCGCCGGTCGATTATCCGGCGGTGCCCGAGGAGAAGATCTGTTTCCGCGCCTGCGTCACCGCGAACCACACCCGCGCTGATCTCGACGAAGCGCTCAACATTCTTTCCGACACATTGCTTCCGGCGCGAAAGCAGCCGGCACTGGCCGCGCATTGAAGCGGGCTGGGAATTGAGGATGGTTTGAATCATATGGCGCAGCGCTACGTCTCGAATAAGAACGAATCGGTCCGCATGTTTGAGAGCCGACTCCTCGAGTTCTTCTCGCACGTGCATCCGGCGACGCCGCTCGTAATCGATGGGCCGGTTGTCCTCTTCATGCTCGTTCTTGCGCTGCGGCAACGCGCTCTCGCCGTCGCCCTCGTGATCAGTCTGGTCGTGCTCGGCATTCTGATTTGGACGCTGGTCGAATACACGATGCATCGCTGGGTTTTCCATTACGAACCGAGGAGCCGCTGGGGAAAACAGCTCCATTTTCTGCTCCACGGCGTTCACCACGATTATCCGAAAGATGCCAGCCGGCTGGTGATGCCGCCGATCGTCAGCATCCCTCTGGCGGTTTTCTTTTGCGGACTTTTCTTCGTCGTGTTCGGACGTGTCGCGCCGGCCGCGTTCGCTGGTTTTCTCTGCGGCTATCTTTTTTACGACATGATCCATTACGCCACCCATCATTTTTCGATGAAGCGCGGGATGTGGCTTTGGCTGAAAAAATATCACATGCGTCACCACTACGATGACGACCACGTCGGTTATGGCGTCAGTTCGCCGCTGTGGGATTATGTTTTCGGCACCCGCGCGCCACGGCCGGAAACGCCGGCTAATGCCCTAGACGATTCGCGCAGTCTCGTAGGCACGCCGAATCGTT
>DATILK010000168.1:0-1506 GCA_035476555.1 Chthoniobacterales bacterium
AGTTGATCCGGCCATGGGTGGTTTCGTTGGCGACTACCATGCCGAGGACCGTCGCCCAGAGAAAGAAATAAACGACGTCACCGAATTTTCCGGAGAGCCAGCGGATCGATTCGAACAGGACCGCGATCGCGGAGACGAACACGATCGCCGGCGGAGTAAGGAGCAGATACTGCGAAAGGAAGACGAGCGGCTCGATCCGCGCTTCCCCCCGCACGATCAGCATTGCCATCGAGCTGAGCATGAAACCGCAGGTAAACGTCGCCAGGAACGTAAGGTTGCCGAGGAATTTGCCGAGCAGGTATTCGCCCGAGCGCATGGGAGTCGACGCGGCGATCACGCCACAACGCGTGGTGAGGTCGCGGCGGACCGCGTTTGAAATCACGTAGAAACCAAAGAGCCCCACAAAGATCATGGCAAGCGAGGCGGTCCCCATGCCGATCGCGCCGGAATTGTAGATCGCGCGCTGGCCGTTGATCTGGATGAGCGTCCGGCCAGTCGAAGGATCGGGAATCCAGACGTAGGCAAACGCGCTCAGCAAAAGGAACACGATCACAGTCGAGACGCGCCGAAACCGAATCCGGAAATCCGTGGCGACGATGGCGCTGATGCGCGAAAGCGAAGCCGTCATGGCAGTGACGGTGGTTGCGCGGTCTCGCCGAAGTTCATCAGGTAAAGGAAGGCGTCTTCCAATTCCGGCTCGGCGGCGGTGGCCGCGATGGACGGCGCGGGTCCGACGAACCGGATATGGACTCCATCCGGTTTCCGGACCGCGCTCGAAATTTTTAGCGTCGTTCGCAGTCGATCGAATTCTTCGGAAGCAACGACGCTCTGCCAAACCTGGCCGGCGCAGATTCGCAAGAGCGTTTCGGGCGCAGCCATCGTGAGCAGCGCGCCGCTCTTCATCACCGCGATCTCGGTCGCGATCGATTCAACGTCCGAGACGATGTGAGTGGAAAGAATCACCAGTTTCCCGAATCCGATTTCCGACAGGACATTGCGGAACCGCACCCGTTCTTCCGGATCGAGGCCCGCGGTCGGCTCGTCGACAATGACCAGCTCGGGATCGTTGATCAGCGCCTGCGCGATGCCGAGCCGCTGTTTCATTCCGCCGGAGAACCCGCCGACGGTCCGGTTCGCGACGCCGTGCAGATTAACGCTCTCGAGCATTTCCATCACGCGTTGCTTCGAACGCACGCCTTTCAAGGCCGCGAAATAGGTGAGAAACTCCGTCGCCGTCAGGTTGTCGTAAACACCGAAATCCTGGGGCAAATAACCGAGCCGGCGGCGCAACTCGTTAGGCCTTTTCGCGATGTCTTGGTCGTGAAACAAAATCCGGCCGCTCGTCGGTCGCGTGATCGTGGCGATCATCTGCATGAGCGTGGTTTTTCCCGCACCGTTGGGGCCGAGCAACCCGATCACGCCCGACTTCACCTCGAGGGACAGATCTCGCACGCCAAAATTCCCCGCGCGAAACCTCTTCGAAACGTTTTCGATTTTCAGCACGCC
>DATILK010000169.1:0-10747 GCA_035476555.1 Chthoniobacterales bacterium
GCTTCTCGATTCGATGGATCTCGAGCGCGAACGCGGCATCACCATCAAGGCCCATCCGGTCACGATGAAATACACCAGCAAGGCGGGGGAAACCTACCGGTTGAACCTGCTCGACACGCCGGGCCACGTCGATTTCGCCTATGAAGTTTCGCGTTCGCTAGCGGCGTGCGAAGGCGCGCTGCTCATCGTGGACGCAGCCCAAGGCGTCGAAGCGCAAACGGTGGCGAATGTGCATCTCGCCCACAAACAGGGACTGACGATCGTCCCGGTGATCAACAAGATCGATTTGCCAAACGCCGACGTTCCCTCAGTTCATCGGCAGCTCGAAGAAATCCTGGCGATCCCCGCCGAGGAAGCGATCGATGCGAGCGCGAAGATGGGGATCGGGATCGACGACATCCTGGAGGCGATCGTGGCCCGCATTCCCGCGCCCGCGAAACCGAAGGACGAAGTTCTGCGTGCGTTGGTTTTCGATTCGGTGTTTGACGTTTATCGCGGCGTCGTCGGTTACGTCCGCGTCGTTTCCGGCAAAATGGAGCACGCGCAGGCGATCAAGCTGATGCGGAACGACGCGCGGTACGAGATCAAGGAAGTGGGTGTGTTCACCCCCAAGATGTATCCGCAACCGCGGTTACGCGGGGGCGATGTCGGCTACTTCATCGCGAACATCAAATCTACGGCCGAACTGAAAATCGGCGATACGGTTACCGACGCGCGCCACTCCGCGACCGAGCCGCTGCCGGGCTTTCAGGAAATTCACCCGATGGTGTTCAGCGGCATCTACCCGATCAACACCGCCGACTTCGAGCACCTCAAAACCGCGATCGGCAAACTCCGACTGAACGATTCCGCTTTCGTTTATCAGCCGGAAAGTTCCGTCGCCCTCGGGTTCGGTTTCCGCTGCGGGTTCCTCGGTTTGCTCCACATGGAGATCATTCAGGAACGGCTCCGGCGCGAGTACGACATGGACATCATCGCGACGTCGCCGAGCGTGATCTACGAAATCCTCACCACCCGCGGCGAAATCATCCTCGTCGATAATCCCGCCCACCTGCCCGACCCAAGTGTCATCGACGAAATCCGCGAGCCGATCGTGAAAGCCTACGTTCTTTGCCCGAACGAAAACATTGGCGACATCCTTCAGCTCATCCTGGAAAAGCGCGGGCTCATGGACCACACCGAATCGCTCGACACCCGCCGCGTCATGCTCCACTGCGAGCTGCCGCTCAACGAAATCCTGGTCGACTTCAACGACAAGATTAAGAGCATCACGCGTGGTTACGGCTCGATGGATTACGAACACTCTGGTTATCGCGCCGCGAAACTGGTGAAGCTCGACCTCCTTGTGAACGGCGAGCCGGTCGACGCATTTTCCACGATCGTCCATCGCGACCGGGCCGAAAGCCGCGGCCGGATGCTGGCGGCAAAATTGAAGGAAGTCATTCCGCGCCAGCTCTACCAGGTCGCGATCCAGGCGGCGATCGGCGGAAAAATTATTGCGCGGGAAAGTGTTTCCGCGTTGCGAAAAAACGTAACCGCGAAATGCTACGGCGGCGATATTACCCGCAAACGCAAACTGCTCGAGAAACAAAAAGAAGGCAAAAAGCGCATGAAAAGCATCGGCAAGATCAACATCCCCCAGGAAGCCTTCATTCAGGTCCTCAAGGCGCAGTAATTTTTCCAGCTCATGTTCACCAAGAAATACGTCAAGCACGGGCATCTCATGGTCCGGCACGCGGAGAAACTGTTGCGCTATCGGCGGGACGTGATGAGCGAGAGCGCGATCGGGGATTTTCGCCTCCAGATCGAGGCGCTGCGCCAGAGCTTGAAGGATCGGAACGAGGCGAAGGCGAAGGAGGAAACAGATCGGCTCCACGATCTCTACACGAAACACTTGCCCGCTCCCAAGGATGCTTCGTGGCGCGAGAATGTGGAAGTGATTCTGGTCGCAGTCGTCGTGGCGATCGGCGTTCGTTCCTATTTCCTCCAGCCATTCAAAATCCCGACCGGCTCGATGCAGCCGACGTTGAACGGGATCATCGGGCATCGCGCGTTCGTTGCGAACGAAGCGGAGATCCCCATCGATCAGCTACCGCAGTATGAGAAGCGCGCCGACGGCTGGTATTGGAAAAGTTATCCGGCAGACGGTTCCAAGCCAAACATCCTGCGCCAGGTCGCGGAGTTCTTCGTCTTTGGCCGCAACTACATCAACGTCGTCTCCGCAGAGGACGATGAGATCACGGAGGTCAGGCCGAAGAAGGTCGCTTTCTTTTTTACCTTTTCCGAAATCTCCTTCCGGAACCAGCCTCCGATTCGTTTCGTTTACGCTTCGCCCGACACCCTGCTCTCGGATTTCAAAGTGGACAAAAAAATGCGCTACACGAAAGGCCAGGTCATTGCGCGAGGCGCCGTCGATACCGGCGATCAGGTTTTCGTCGACAAATTCAGCTACAATTTTATCCGGCCGCACCGGGGCGATGTTTTCGTGTTCCGGACTGACAATATTCCGGACATTCCGCCCGATCGCGTGACCGGCGAACATTCCTTTTACATTAAGCGCCTGGCCGGTTTGCCCGGCGACACCTTGAAAATCCAGCCGCCGCGTCTCTACCAGAACGGTCGAGTGGCCGAGGGCTTTGGATTCGAGCGCGTGATGGCAGCGAAGCCGCCTTATCATGGGTACACTGCGCAGGGAACTTACCTGGATCCGACAAAGCCTTTTGCCGTGCCGCAACACAGTTATTTCGCGATGGGCGATAACAGCGCGCACAGTTCCGATAGCCGCTATTGGGGTCCGGTGCCGGAACCGAACCTGGTCGGGCGCGGGCTCTTCGTTTACTGGCCGTTCACCTGGCATTGGGGAATCATTCGTTAGGCCAGGCTGATGCTCTCGAGCATTCCGCGCATCTATCCGCTGCTCGGACTTTGCGTCGGGTATTTGATCGTCCTTTTTTTTAATCCGATCCGGCTGGCGTTGCGCGACGGCCTGCGTTGTATCCTGCGCTTCAAACGCATCTGGGTGACGTTCGCGGTTCTTGGGTTCGCTTACGCATTTTTTCAATTCGCGACGTTCACGCCGCTCCACGGCATGGCGGACCTGGATTTCAGTCAGGTCACAGCGCCCAGCACCTGGGAATGGCCGGCCTTCGTGGAAGTCTGGCGCGAGGTGCCGCTGCCCACGCTGGAAGGCGTCGCCGGGATTTTCGATAATGCGACGACGACCTATCCGCTCTCGATCGTCGCGGCGGTGCTGCTGATCATCAACTGGCGCGGTTTGCACGGCGCGCTCGTCCGCGCCCTGGCGAAGCGTTACGGCGTTTGGGGATACTTGATCTATTTCGTGGTTCTGGTCAGCGCGATCGCGACGTTGATAAAACCGATCGCGTTCTGGCGATTGCCGGAGTGGGGGACCGCCGAGCCCGCGGCGAAACTCCTGCGAATGTCAGCGACGGTCGATGCGGTGGCGTTCATTTTCGAATACCTCTTCGGCGTCTACATCCAGGTTTATTTGATCACGGTTTGCCTCGCGTGGATAAAAGGCCTGAGTTTCGGCGAAGAAGAACTGTTCACCTTTGCCATGCGCCGATTCAGTTACGTTCTCGAATGGGCTGGCATCGTCGTGCTGGTGAGCACGGTCATCGTCCGCGGGCCTCTCTTGCTGGCGTATTTCATGAACGTGCCGGACGTGCTCGATTATTTGCCGGGCGAACGCTTCATTATGGTCGCGCTCATTATCGCGTTTTGCTCGATGCAAGTCTCACTCGTCCTGCATAACGAGACGCTGCGGGCCGCGTTCCAGGCTCACAAGGAATTTGTCCGGACGAACCTCTTCCGGCTCGGCTGGTTCCTGCTCATCGCGGCGATCCATTATTTTTTCCTGATCGCGTTCGACGCCATCGTGCGCGCCGCGATTGCCGATCGCACCGTAGCCGTGATCGCATGGAAAATAATTTACGTTTGCCTGCGCGGACTCGTGACCGGCTGGCTGCTCGCGGCGTGGGTTTGTCTTTTCCGCCAATGCGAGACCCGGCGAATTAACCAGGAGACGTGGATTCAATCCGAGATTCAGTATTAGCAGGTGAACGCCGCCAAGATCACGCGCGACAGTAAATCGAACCTCGCTCTCGCCTTCGTTGCGCTCGGAAGGGAACGGCGGAACGACATCACGATCTTCTACGCGTTCTGCCGCGTCGTCGACGACATCGCCGATTCGACCGAAGCGAGCTTCCAACAAAAAGCGGCCGATCTCCGGGCCTGGCGAAAATGGATTCGCGAGTCCACGCCTGGCGAGCCGGATCTCGCGGGGGACGTGCGCGGCCTTTACGCGAAGTACGCCATCACGCCCGCGATGCTCGACGAAATCATCGATGGCGTGGAGATGGATGTGGGCAACGTGCGTTATCAGACGTTCGAAGATCTGCGGCTCTACTGTCATCGCGTCGCGAGCGCCGTGGGACTGGTGAGCATCGAGATTTTTGGGTATCGCAACCCCGGCTGCCGCGACTATGCGATGGAACTGGGGTTAGCCTTGCAGATGACGAATATCATCCGCGATGTCGGCAAGGATCTCAGCAGCGGCCGAATTTATTTACCGCAGGAAGATCTGGCGCGGTTCGATTATCCCGAGAGCGCTCTTCGCGAGCGCAAACACAACGATGCTTTTGTGCGCCTGATGGAATTCGAAAGCGATCGGGCGGAGAAATTTTTCTCGCGGGCAGCAGCGCTCCTGCCGCCGGAAGATCGTCGCTCCATGGTGGCTGCCGAAATCATGGCCTCGGTCTATCACACCCTGCTGCGCCGCATGAAAAAAGATCGGTTCCGCGTTTTCGATAAGGAGTACAGGCTCAGCAAGATTCAAAAGAGCGGGCGCGTCGCGGGCCAGCTTCTTCGACTTTGCTTGAATGCGGGCCGCTGAATTCCCGTCTCAATTTTTCTCAACGAATTTCATCAACACATCATGAAGAAGAATCTCTTACCGATTATTGCCGTGGCGCTCTTCGTCGCGGTCGCATTTACTTCGTGTGAAACAGCGACCGGTCAGGGAGCGGGCTGGGGCGCGGCCACCGGCGCGATCCTGGGTGGCCTTGCATCGCACCACAACCCAGCTGAAGGCGCCGCCGTCGGCGCCCTGATCGGCGCCAATACCGGCGCGCTCATTGGGGCATCGATCGATGAAGCGAACGCCGTCCGTTATGGCCCTGCACCGCGCGGCGGTTTTCCATTCGCGCGGCCGACCGAGACGCCGGGCTTTTACGTGAGCCCGTATCCGCCGCATCGCGTTTACAATTTGCGCCACGTGCCGCACGGCGGGCTCGTCGATGACGAAGTCGGCGGCGGTTATTTTCGCAAGCCGTAGTTGGTAGGGCGAGACTCCGTCGAGCCGGCAGGTTTGGCGTATTTCTCGGTCCGCTCGGCGGAGTCTCGCCCTACCGCTTTCGTAACGCATCGACGATCGCCTGCGCTTCGTCGGTCATCTTGAGCAGCTCCGGCCAGGTGCGATGATAATTTTCGCCCGGCAACTTGCGCGTCGCGTCGAATCCCATGTGCGATCCGATATTCTGCGAGGTCGGCGCGTGATCCAGCGAATCACTTGGGTTGCGGATGATCGTGCTATCGCGTTCCGGATCGGTATTGGCGCAGAGGCGGAACAGGACTTCGCTCGTATTGTGCACGTCGCAATCTTCATCCACGACCACGATGTATTTGCTGAACATCATCTGGCCCATCCCCCACAGGCCGTGCATCACCTTGAACGCCTGATACGGATACTGTTTCCGAATACTGACGAACACCAGGTTATGAAAAACGCCTTCGGGCGGCAGCGTCATGTCCACCAGCTCCGGGAAATTCATTTTGAATACCGGCAAAAAAATCCGGACGCTCGCGTCGCCAATGTAAAAATCTTCCATCGGCGGAATGCCAACGATGGTGGTGGGATAAATCGCATCGCGCCGATGTGTGATCGCGGTGAGATGAAAGACCGGGTAGTCCTCAACCGCCGTGTAGAATCCCGTGTGATCGCCGAACGGTCCCTCCGGCCGCAACTCGCCGGGCTGCACATAACCTTCCAGCACGAAGTCCACATCGCCCGGCACTTCCAGATCGATCGTCTTGCACGGCACCAGCTCGACGGATTTCTTTCGAATGAATCCGGCGAAAAGAATTTCATCCAGTCCATCGGGCAACGGTGCCGTCGCCGCGAAGGTGTAGGCCGGATCGCCTCCGAGACAAACCGCCACCGGCATGCGCTCGCCGCGTTCGTAGTAACGCTTCCCATGCCGCGCCCCGACCTTGTGCACTTGCCAATGCATTCCAGTCGTTAGGTCGTCATAGACCTGCATCCGATACATCCCGACGTTTCGCGCGCCCGTTTCCGGATCGCGCGTGTGCACGTTTGGTAGCGTGATGAATCGCCCGCCGTCTTTCGGCCAGCATTTCAGAATCGGCAGGTCCGCCAGAGTCAGCCCCTCGGCATTCGGCGGTGGGCGTTCTCCGAACAGATGCACCACTTCCTGGCACGCTCCCTCCTTCGCGTGCTTCGGCCGGGCGTGGAGCAAATTGATTCCCTGTTTGAGGAGGCTCCACCCTTCGCGCAAATCCGTCGGCGGTTTCGCTTTCAGGATCAGCTGAATTTCCTGCGCGAGATCGTCGATGCTGTCGAGTTTCAACGCCAGCGCAATCCGACGCCGCGAACCCATCGTGTTGATCGCCACCGGAAACTGCGATGGTCGTCCGTCGATCGTCGGCTGCTCGAACCAGAGCGCCTTGCCGCCAACGGGCGATTTCATTTCGCGATTCGCCCATTCGCTGATCACTAGGTCCGTCTCGACCGGGACCGAAACGCGAGTCAGTTCGCCAGCCTGATCGAGTGCGTCGATGAATTGGCGGAAGGATCCGTAAGCCATCGCGCAAAGATGGCGTTTCCGCCGGGGAACAACAAGTCCGCTCGCCGGGCCGCGCTTAGTAGCGCGGCTGCGTCATGACCTGGATGGAAACCACGCGTCCGCCCTCGTAGGTCACGGTCTTCGACGGATAGGCGACCCGAGGCGGAATGTAGGAATAGTAAAACGGATCGTAGAACGGATCGCCGATAATGGCGAAGCGATGGCCGCCATGGCGGTGAAACGTGACGCCGCCTCCGAAATATCCGCCGTAGCCGAACGGGCCGTACGGATAAGGATAGTACGAGTTCGCGTAATAGTAGTCGTTGTAGATCCAGGTCTCGACCGGATGCCCGCGCGCTACGCCGGTCGCTTTCTGGTCGGGCGTTCCCCACGCGACCCAGACCGCGTCCATCGACATGCCTTCACGGATTTTGCCGACCTTCACCAATTCCTGATCGCGCGGCGAAAGGGTCTGGAAAATTTCCGGATGATCGGAGATGCGCTGTTCGGGAGTGGCGCATCCGGCGAAAAACAACGCGCTGGCGGAAAGACAGAGAGTCAGCGCCCTCAAAAAAATTTGACGCTTCATGTTGAAAAAGATACGACGACGGTCGGTTGAGTCAATCGGACCATCTTGATTGAATGGTAACACGCCCGTAAAGTTGCGGTGCAAAATGGAAGATCGATACGGCCACCGCATTTCCTATCTGCGCGTTTCGATCACGGACCGTTGCAACGAGCGTTGCACGTATTGCATGCCGCACGAATTGCAGGAGTGGCTCGCGCGCGAGGACGTGCTGACTTACGAGGAAACACTACGTCTTATTCGCGTCGCGGCGGAGCTCGGCGTTTCGAAAGTGCGCATCACCGGCGGCGAACCGCTCACGCGCCGCGACGTGCTGGGATTCGTGCAGCAGTTGCCAGCGATCCCCGGCATCAACGACATCGGCATCTCGACCAATGGAACTTTGCTCGCGCGTGAAACCGCGCCGGGCAAATCCATGGCGGCCGCACTCCGCGACGCGGACGTGAATTCCGCTAACATTTCGCTCGATACTCTGGACCGCGAAGCGTACGCGCAAACGACCGGCCGCGATTTTCTGCCGCAAGTTCTGAACGGAATCGATGCCGCGATCTCAGCGCAGTTTCCTTTGATCAAACTGAATTGCGTCCTGATGCGTGGACGCAACGAAGATCAATTGATCCCGCTCGTGGAATTCGCCGCGCAACGGAACCTGATCCTGCGCTTCATCGAACTCATGCCGGTGAGTCACAGCGACGTTCTCGATGAAACCAATTTTCTGCCGATTGCCGAAGCGCGCCGAAATATCGAGGCGCATTTCGGGGCGCTGATTCCCGAACCTACTTTTCGCACCAACGGCCCTTCGACGTATTACAAGATCGCCGGCCGCGACCAGCGAATCGGTTTCATCGGCGCGATGACGAACCTGCATTTCTGCGAGAGTTGCAACAAGCTCCGCCTTACTTGCGATGGAAAACTGCGGCCGTGTCTCGGCAGTTATCTCGAATTCGACATCATGAAAGTGATGCGGGCCGGCGCGAGCGACGCGGAGCTGCGGCAGTTTTTCCTCGACGTCGTCGAGCGCAAACCGGAGCAGCACGATTTCCGCGAAAACTATCAGCCTGGCCGGATGATGGTCGCGATCGGCGGGTGAAACGGCTCACGCATATCGCGGCCGACGGACGCGCGCAAATGGTTGACGTGTCGGCGAAACCGTTGAGCACGCGCACCGCGATCGCGGAAGGACGGATCACGCTGGCGAAGGAAACGATTGCGCTCATTCGCCGAAACGAAGTCGCGAAAGGCGACGTAATTGCCACGGCGCGACTGGCCGGCATCCAGGCGGCGAAACGAACTGCGCACCTGATTCCGCTCTGTCACACCATTCCGCTCAGCGAAGTGAAGATCGACATCGAGTTGTCGAAGGACGGAGCGACCGTGAGTTGCACCGCGCGCACCATCGCGCAGACCGGCGTCGAAATGGAAGCGCTCACCGGCGTATCCGTTGCGCTGCTCACGATCTACGACATGTGCAAAGCCGTCGACAAACAGATGGTGATCGGCGAAGTGCGGCTCATCAAGAAGACGAAGACTTAGATGCAAATCACCGTCGGCATTATTACCGTTTCCGATCGCGCGACGTCCGGCGATTACGAGGATCTCGGAGGGCCGGCTTTAAAAGAAGCCGCGGAGAAATACGGCTGGCAGGTTCTGAGCGAAGCGATCGTTCCGGACGAAGCGGCGCGAATCCAGGAAACGATCCGTTCGTTTTCGGATCAAGGATGCGGCCTGATTCTCGCGACGGGCGGAACCGGTGTGGCGGTTCGCGATGTAACGCCGGAAGCGATTCGCGCCATCATGCGCGTCGAGATTCCGGGTTTTGGCGAAGCGATGCGCCGCGAGTCGATGGCGATCACGCCGAATGCGATCTTGTCGCGGAGTCTCGCGGCCATCGTGGAGCGCGCGCTGGTGGTTGCACTGCCGGGAAAACCTTCCGGCGCGGTCGAATGCCTCGGCTTCGTCGTCGGTGCGATTCCGCATGCCGTTGCGCTCGCGCAACGCGTGCCGACGTCGTGCTAGCTAGATCGTGATCAGCGTCAGTTCCGGCGGACAATTCCACCGAAACGGAATGCGATACGTTCCGATCCCGGCATTGACGTAAAGCGGGCCGCCGGGCGTTTCGTAAAAGCCGTGCTCATAATGGCCGACGCCTTTCGGCAGAATCACGGCACCGTATAGCGGGAGCCGGACTTGTCCGCCGTGCGAATGACCTGCGAGGATCAAATCGAATCGCCGGCCGACGCCATTCGCCACTTGCGGATAATGAAGCAGAAGAATTTGCCGCTCGGCGCGTGGTTCCTTGAATGCATGAACGCCGCGGCGACCGAAACCGACAAGTTCCAGATTGTGTTCGGCGAGAACCACTGAGTCGTCGACCAGCCACGCGCCACCGGTCGCGCCGAACGCTTTCATAAAATCGGCGCGCGCGACGCCGCTTTGGAAATCGTGGTTCCCTGGAGTGCCGTAAACCGGCGCGGTGATCTGGCGAATAAATCCGAAGGCTTCCGGCGCAAAGCGCGCTTCTTCCACCAGGTCGCCGGTGAAGCAGACGAAGTCCGGCGCGAGATCGTTGATGTTGCGCACGACGTCCGCCGCGAAATCAGCGTCGCCCTTGTAATGGAAATCCGTGAAGTGAACGAAGCGGCAGTTGCCGCTGCCCTGCTGCAGTTTCGTCACGCGCAACGCCGTCGTTTCGAACGCGGCCGAATCCGCGCCCAGCATTGCTGGCAACGCCAGCGCGCCAAGTCCCAGAAATTTGCGACGGGTAAAATTGCTCATCTGCCCTGTTCCAAAGCATAGAACATTCTCGTTCGAGTGGGAAGCAGCCGTCGAAGAGGAAGAAAACGCCGAACGCCCAACGCCGAACGTCCAATCAGCAGAAATGCAGAACCTCTGCCTTCGACATTGGGCGTTGGACGTTGGGCGTTCGGCGTTTTCTTCTTTCTTAATCCGGAAACACCAACAGCCGCATGAACTGCTTGCCTTTATCCGTCAGATGCGCGTTCGCTCCGCGGCCGGCGATTCGTTCCATCGTCAGCGTCCCGCCGTCAACGGCGCTCGGCTTCATGTAAGATAACTCCGGTTCCGAAACCGATTTCGTGTTCGGCTGAATTTTCAGCGGCACACCCGCGTGATTGAAAGAAACTTCCCAGCTGGCCGGCTCACCGTCCGATTTGTCCCGGACCATCCACGGATAAAATTTCGGCAGATCGAAATTTTTCGAGGCCGGGAGCAGGACGCGGTAAAGCATCTCCTCTTCCGCGATAAATTCCGGGATCGT
>DATILK010000170.1:0-4702 GCA_035476555.1 Chthoniobacterales bacterium
TCTGCCGTTCCTCCGCCGTCGTGACCGCCTGCTGATAGCGGCCGGCCTTTTTCAATTTGTCGAACTCCTCTTTGAGGGTGGCGATCTTTGCCTGATGGGCTAGCGCGGCACGTGCCGTTGGCGTTGCGATCAGAAAGAAAAACGACAGCAGGATCCCGCCGGCCGTGATTTCGCTCCGCGCCAGGATTGGCTTGAGGCTCACTGCGATGCGTTATGGCCAGCGCGGCCGCGATCCACAAGACAAATTCGGTCAAGCGCCGGCTCGGTTGCAGCGCTGCGCGTTAATTCTACACTCACCTGCGCGTGTGTGAACGCAGACGCGTTCCTCAACAATGGCCGACGAAAAACCACACGCGCCGCAGCCCTCGTACGAAGCCGCGCGCGCGGAACGATCGACCACCGCGGAAGGTACTCTCGAGCCACGTTCGCAGAAGCACGATCCGTATGCCGCGTTTCGTTACAGCGGCTTCTCCTTTTACACGAGCGGCAATCTGGTTTCCGTGATCGGCCGGTTGATGTTCATCGTCGCGGTCGAGTGGGAAATGTATGCGCGCACCCACTCGGCCACGGCGCTCGGGCTGGTTGGATTGGTAATTGCGTTGCCGGTCGTGTTGCTGTCATTGCCCGCGGGTCACATCGCCGATCGGTTTCCGCGCAAGCGAATCGTTCTCGTTACCCAGGCGCTGAGCGCGATCTGCTCGCTCGCGCTCGCTTTTGTTTCCTGGAACCACCTGAACATTCCGAGCTGGGGAATTCTGCGCGGCGGAAATCGTTTTCTGTTTTCCGTCGCGACTGTCTTCGAACGCCACACCTATTTTCACTTCGACGATCTCTCGATCCCGCTGATCTATTTGATCCTGCTCATCTCGGCGACCGGGCGGACGTTCGGCTGGGCGGCGCGCAGCTCTTATTTTCCGCAGCTCGTTCCGCGCGACGTGTTCGCCAACGCCGTCACCTGGAACAGCAGCGTCTTTCAAATCGGTTCCGTCATCGGGCCCGCGCTCGGCGGATTGCTCATTGTTCGCGCCGGATTTCCGTTTATCTACGCGCTCGACGCCGCCTGCGCGTTTTCGTTTTTCCTGCTCGTGCTGCCGATTCGGAGCAGCGATCGCGGCAGCAGCAGCGAGCGCAACGCCTGGCGGAGCTTGAAGGAAGGCATCCGGTTCATCCTTCACAAGCAGGTCGTGCTCGCGACGATCACGCTCGACATGTTTGCTGTGTTTCTCGGCGGCGCGACCGCGCTCCTTCCGATTTTCGCCGACCAGATTTTGCACTGCGGTCCGATCGGGCTTGGCTGGATGCGGGCCGCGCCGGGAATCGGCGCGTTTATCATGGCGCTGCTCATCGCGTATCTGCCGCCGATGAATAACGCGGGGAAGGCGCTGCTCTGGTGCGTCTCGGGTTTCGGACTGGCGACGATCGTCTTCGGGTTGTCGCGTTATTTGTGGTTGTCGCTCGCGATGCTTTTCCTGACCGGCGTGTTCGACAGCGTGAGCGTCGTCATTCGTCACACGCTGTTGCAGCTCGTGACGCCCGACTCGATGCGTGGCCGCATTTCCGCCGTGAACAATATTTTTATCGGAACGTCGAACGAGCTCGGCGCGCTTGAATCGGGACTAACTGCCGCGCTATTCGGTCCGGTCCTTTCCGTCGTCGGTGGCGGGATCGGGACCATTCTGGTCGTGCTCGGTGTTTGTTGGAAATGGCCCGAGACGCTGAAGATCGGCGCGCTCGACAAAAATTTGCGCTAGGTTCGCGCTCGTGAAAGTCGCTGCCGCTCAAATCGCCTGCGTCCTCGGCGACGTCGACGCGAACGTGCGCAAGATGCGCGATTTTTCCGCGCGCGCGAAAAGTGAAGGCGTGAAGCTTATCGTTTTTCCCGAAGCATCCGATACCGGCTATTCGATGCCGGTCATTCGCGATCACGCCAAGCCATGGACGGAAGGCGCGGTGCCGGCGCTGCAAGAAATGGCGAAGGAATTCGCGATCACGATCGTGGCCGGCGTGTCGGAGCGCGACGCCGACGCTGTCTACAACTCGCAAGTGTTCATCGATCCGCGCGGCGAACTCGTCGCGAGCTATCGCAAGACCCATCTTTTTGTGCTCCCGCCGAATGACGAAAGCAGTTGTTACACGCCGGGCGGCAAGTTTGTCAGCGTGCCGGCGGCCGGTTTCAACTTCGGATTGAGCATCTGTTACGATTTGCGTTTTCCCGAAGTCGCCCGCGCTCTCGCGCTCGAGCACAATGCTGACGTCCTACTTGTCTCATCGGCCTGGCCGCTGCCGCGCGTCGCGCATTTGCGCGCTCTCGCCATCGCCCGCGCGATCGAGAACCAGAGTTATCTCGTGCTGGCGAATCGCACCGGAATCGACGCGGGCGTCACCTGTTGCGGGGCGTCAGCGATCATCGATCCATCCGGCGTGGTCCTCGCGTCCGCTTCCGGTGATCGCGAAGAGTTACTGACGGCCGCTATTTCCGCCGAAGCGATCACTGAGGTGCGGAACAAGATTCCGGTCTTCGCGCATCGGCGAGCGGACTTGTACCGTTAAAACGCCGCGTGGAACCCGATCCTCGCGTAGGGCGCACCGCCATCCTGGTGGTAGCGAACCTGGGTGCGATGGAAATCGAAATTCCGGTACGGAATATATCCGCCCTCGAACGCCAGCTTGATCGCGGTGGATAATTTCCATTCCAACCCGCCGCCGACTCGCAATTCTTCGTAGCTGATCGAGGCGTGATTCAACGAAGTGTCGCCACGCAAAGTGCCGAAGTTTTTTTCCACCCGATAGTTGCTCAGCCGCGCATCCGCTCCGACGAAAAAGACGAGATCGCTGTTCGGCGCGTATTCGAGCCGTGGCGTGGGCGCGACCGCGTTCAGCGTCCACTCCGGAGCAAATTTCCAACGAACGCCGCCGCCGGGCAGGACTGGCGTTTGCCGCCACGCATCGAAGCCGATGCCGAAGACGAACTGAAGACTCGAGCTGTAAATGTAAGTGCCGCCGATAATGAACGGCACGTTGAACGTATCCCGGCCGAAGTCGTCGAAGTCGGTGCCGTAGAAGCCGGGTTGCACTTCGATCCGAATCAGGAAGGAATCCGACAACTCCGTATCGAGGCCGATGATCAGGTTGGTGGAATGGAGATTGTCCGGGATGGCTGCGTTTCCGCCGAAGCTAAAGGAGTAATGTTCGGTTTGAAGCCCGATACGCAAGATTCCGATTTTCGTCATCGGCGTCAGGACGAACCGAATCATTCCCTGGGTCTCGTGGAAATCGCGAATGACCATGTCGCCGCGTTCGCCGCGCTCGACGCTGCCGTCGCCCACGTAGGTCCCTTCCGCGTCAAACTCGAAGGGGAAGGACGATTGCGATTCCACCAGTGCCACGTCTTTCGATTCCTTGTTCGAAGTCGAATACGTTTCGACCTGGACGGCGAACGCTTTGCCGGTGGCAAAAACCAGGCAGAACGCGACCAGGCTGGCGATGATTCTCATTGGGCTACGGAAAACGGTGGGCGGCTAGACTGCCTACCGAACCGGCCCCGTGTCACGCCGAAATAACGAGCTGGCCTTCGAAATATCACGCATCAGGGCGGATTCCGAGGCGACCCGTTCGATCCCATGGAGCGACGCGACCTCGGCCGACGAGATGAAATCGCCGCGCCAAACCAGCGTGGCCGGGCGTCCGCCCACGTCGACCGGCCACATTTGATACAACGTGAGCCCGGCGTAATAACCGCCGCTCGCGTAGAACAGAGCGTCGGCGGCCTGGTAGGTTCCGTTTGCGCCTGAGCGCCGATAGGAAGCGCCAAGCGTAACCACGCCCATTTCATCTGCCGTCAGCAATTCCCAAAATAATTCGCCGCGACCGCCGAGAATGCCCGAGAATTGCCGGCCGATTTTGTCGTTCGCGCTCAATAACGCGTTGAGTTCTTCGGAGGGCCGCACGTTCTGGCTGGTGTGGCTGTAAGACGGTTGATTTGATTTTCCGGCTCGCGCCCGCGCGCTCAGGACGTCAGCCCAGGCCGCCGCGACTGGCGCCGGCATCGCTCCGCCCGTGGCTCCGCTCACGGCAGCGAACCGCTTTTCTTCTTCTTTGCTGATCTGAAGATCGGGCGAAAGCTTTTGGGTCGCGCTGACGAGCGCGCGCACCGGCCCATTATCCGGCGCGCTCGACAACCGGGAGAAATTCGCCGCGCTCGGCGAACCGGGAAGATCGGAATGAATCATGACCTTCAACTCGGAATGCCGGGCCGGGTTCCATTGCCGGAGTGATTCGCTCACCCGCGCCGGCACACCGGCCACGACGAAACAGCTTTGCGCGGAAATGAAATGCCCGCTCATCGAAGGACCGTGCGCGGTTTTCGGTTCGCCCTTCGCCAGCTCGGCGACATTGATATTGTTGAAGACCGAGAAGCTGGCCATTTCCGCGGCGGGATCGGCGGCGGCCGCGGTTGAAATTGCGAACACGATCAGACAAAGAAATGAGAGCAGGCGCATGGGTTTTTGGACGGCGGCGAGGCGCAATGCTTCACCAGTTTTGTTTTCCATTTGAAGAAGCTGTCCCATAGTGCTGCGGTTGCAACCACTGTAGAGGCAATCGCATCTGCATTTATCCGATGAGCGAACCGGCCATTCTTCTCGAGCGCCTCAGCAAATCGTACGGCGACACCGACGCCGTCTGCGATCTGTCGCTCACGATC
>DATILK010000171.1:0-2639 GCA_035476555.1 Chthoniobacterales bacterium
GCGCGAAAATCGTGTCGTAATACTCGACGCTCGTGATGTCGTTAGTGATCGGACCGCCGCTAGGCTTTTGCTTGCTCTTGTCGTTCCGCGTCAGGTCCGGACTGATCTGACTCCAGCTTCCTCCGCGATTGGTTGATTTGAAAACGGCTTCCGCGCCGGTGCAAAGGACATCTGGATTGTGCGGCGAAATCATGAGCGGCGAGACCCATTGGAAACGATGCGCGAGATCGACCGCGCCGTGCCCGGAATTATCCAGCGGCACCACGCTGGCATCGTGCGCGTGTTCCTTGTTCCTGTCGTAATAGGTCAGGTACCCTTCGGTGTTGGAATAGATGACGTGCCAGTCCCGCGGATCGGGAATCACAAAGCCGCATTCGCCGCCGCCGGCCTGGAACCAGTCCTGCATCCCGATCACGCCCGAATCCGTCCGGCTCGCGATGCCGAGATTCGAGTTGTCCTGCTGCGCGCCGTAGATGTGATACGGAAACGCGTTATCGACCGCGACGTGATAGAACTGTGCGGTCGGCTGGTTATTTTGCGTCGTCCAGGTTTTGCCGGCGTCGGTAGAGACCGCGACGCCGCCATCGTTCGCATTCGCGATCCGTTGCGGATTAGTCGGATCGATCCAAAGACCGTGATGATCGCCGTGGCGCGCCGGAAGCAGCGTGAACGATTTGCCGCCGTCGACGGAACGAAACAGTCCGGTGTTTAAAACGTAAACCGTGTCCGCTGCTTTCGGATCAGCGTAAACCTTGCTGAAATACCATGCGCGTTGACGGAACCGGCCGTCTTCATTGACCCGCGTCCATTTCTCGCCGGCGTCATCGGAACGGAAGAGCCCGCCCTCCTTCGCTTCGATCATCGCGTAAATGCGATTCGAATCCGCGCCCGAAACGCTCACGCCGATCCGGCCGAGAATCCCATCCGGCAATCCATTTCCTTCCAGCCGCTTCCAGGTCGTGCCGCCGTCCTGCGACCGATACAGTCCACTGCCGGGGCCGCCGCTCGAAAAATTCCACGGTTGCCGGCGCGCCTGCCAGAGCGCCGCGTAAACGATGTTCGAATTTTGCGGATCGAACACGACCTCGATGCCACCGGTGTCCTGGTCTTTGCTCAGCACTTTCGTCCAGGTCTTGCCGCCGTCGGTTGTTCGAAAAATTCCGCGCTCAAGATTCGGCCCGAAGATGTGGCCGAGCGCGGCGACGAGCACGATGTCTGGATTTTTCGGGTCGACGATCAACGCACCGATATGCCGGGTGTCCTTGAGCCCAATATTTTTCCACGTCTTCCCCGCGTCGATCGATTTATAAACACCGGTGCCGTACGAAATATTTCCGCGCACCGCCGCTTCGCCGGTGCCGACATAAATGACGTTGTGGTCCGAAGGCGCGACCGCGATCGCGCCGATCGACGAGATCGATTCCCTGTCGAAGAGCGGCGTCCAATTCGCGCCGGCGTCGGTTGTTTTCCAAACGCCGCCTGCGACCGCGCCAAAGTAATAGGTGTTCGGCTCGTTTGGAATTCCTTCAACCGCTAGCGCGCGCCCGCCGCGGAACGGACCGACCTGGCGCCATTGCATCGCGCGAAAAAGTTTTTCGTCGATCGTCCCCGGTGGGGCTGACGTGGAAGAAGGAGAAGGATCGGCTGCGCGAACGGAAAGGGCGCAGGCAACGAGGAGAAGGAAGCGAAAGAACGAAACGCGAAGCGGCATTCCGTAGATTGGGCGAGGCGACGCCTGCGCTCAATCGGAATGTTTTGCCGGAACCGGGGGCGGTTCTTCAATGATGCGAATTGGTTCTGGAATGTGGAGCTTCAGTCCGGACGGCGCCTGTTCGTTGGCCACGCCGCGCTTTTTCTGGAGGAGGTCGAGTTCGCGGCGCATTTGGCCTTTGTTGGTGCACGAAACCACGGCCGTTTCCTCAGTGATGATTCCCGATTTGTAGGCTTCAATGATCGACTGGTCGAAAGTCTGCCAACCCAGGCTCGAGCCTGCCTCAATGATTTCGTTGAACGATTTGTTTTCCGATTCGCCGTAAACAATGGTTTCGCGCGTTCGCAGGCTGCTTCCCATGATCTCGGTAACGAGCAACCGGCCGCCGCCGATTTTGCTGACGAGCCGCTGGCTCACAACGTAGCGCAAGGTCGCGGCCAATCGTTGCCGTACCTGTTGTTCTTCCTCACGCGAAAACATGCCGAGAATTCGGTTGATCGTCTGTCCGGCATTGACCGTATGGAGAGTACTGAAAACAATGTGGCCCGTTTCCGATGCGGTCATCGCGATCTCCAATGTCTCGCGATCGCGAATCTCGCCTACCAGGATCGCTTTCGGCGCCTGGCGTAACGCGGCCCGCAGGCCATCGGCGAAGTTCGGAAAATCTTTGCCGAGCTCGCGCTGGCTGATGGCCGCTTTGCTATGGGTGTGAAAAAACTCGATCGGATCTTCGAGCGTCACGATGTGGATTTCTTGCGTCGCGTTTAGCTCGTTGATCATCGCAGCCAGCGTTGTCGTCTTGCCGGTCCCGGTGCCGCCGGTGAGAAGAACGATGCCGTCTTTTTCCTTGATGATCTCGCGGAAGATCGGGGGCAGCGCGAGCTTATCGAGCGTGGGCACACTCGACTGCAACTTGCGCATCACGATC
>DATILK010000172.1:0-8756 GCA_035476555.1 Chthoniobacterales bacterium
GCCGCTTCACCGCAACAGTTCCCATTCGCGTCATGATTCGCATGCTCAAGACGACATAAATGGAATCGGTGATTTCGAATCCGACTTTTGTCAGCTTCGAATCCGGCGGGCCCATGATGTAGGGAATGACGAACATCGTCCGCCCCCGCATCGCGCCGCGCAGCATCTCGTGCAGTTTCGAGTAGGTCTCGGCCGGCGCGGCCCAGTGGTTCGTCGGGCCGGCTTCTTCTTTGGTCGGCGTGCAGATCAGGGTGAATTGCTCGACCCGCGCCACATCGTTCGGATTCGACCGGTGCAAATACGAGCCCGGCTTTTTTTCCTCATTTAGTTTGAGGACCACGCCGCTCTGTTGCGCCTGCCCCAGCAGCCACGCGTTTTCTTTTTCCGAACCGTCGCACCAGAAAATATTTTCCGGTTCGGTCAGCTTCGCGACGTCCTGGACCCAATCGAGGACGGTCTGGTTCGACGGCTTGGCGTCGCCGATCCCGGCCGGCGGAGAAATGGCAGGCGCGAGATTATCCATGGTAGTGCAACCTTAAGGTCATGCGCGAAGGGCGTTGAGCGGATTGTCATTTTCGCCGCTTCGGAGAGTTGTCCAAGCAAATTTTCGCGGCCGGGTGGCGCTTGCGCGCGGGGCGGGCGCGCCGTTAATTGCCGCATGTTTGGAGTCACCACCTCGGATGACTACCAGCCAGTGACCTGGGTGGGCCGCCATCCGGTTCATGTCACGACGCTTCTGGTCGGGTTCCACACTTTACTCATGGTCGTGGCATGTCTGCTCTCGGCTTTCGGCGCGGCCGCGGTCCTCGGCTGGTTCATTTTCGACAGTGCGCAGGTCATTGCCCTCGGTCGCGTCTGGCAAATCGCTACCTACGCGTTTGTTCACCTGCCCTATTCCGGCGGCGCCCTGCTCTGGTTCGCCATCGAAATGTATTTGCTCTTCGCGTTCGGCCGGGAACTGGAACGCTTTTTCGGCCGGCGCGCTTTTATTCTTTTTTATCTTCTCCTCCTTGGCGTGCCGACTTTGGTCCTGATTCTTCTCGGATTCTGGGCGCGTTTTGGATTGGCCGGTTCCGCGGCGCTGCATTTCGGGATCTTTGTCGGGTTCGCGACGATTTATCCGAACGTCGAAATGTTTTTGCGGATCCAGATGAAATGGATCGCGCTCATTTTCGTCGCCATCGGAACGCTGGCCGCGCTCGCGAACCATGACTGGGCCAGCTTCATCGTTCTCTGGGTTACGGTCGTCACCGCGGTCGCCTTCGTCCGACTGCGCGGCGCGGGACCGGAACTGGATTGGTGGAGTGATTTCAAATCGCGCCTGCGACCGAAACCCAAGTTTCACATTGTCCAGCGCGAGGTGCCGCGACGCAGTTCGGAACCGGAGAACATTCACGAATCGATCGATCCGGTGCTCGAGAAAATTTCGAAGTACGGAATCAACAGCCTCACCGCTTCCGAGCGGCGCGCCCTGGATCGCGCCCGCAATCGACTGCTGAAAAAGCAGTAGGCGCCGTCGCTACAACTGAAGAGATCCTTCGCGCATTATCTCGACGAACTCTTCGCTCGTCGTCGCGGCCATTAACGCGTTACGGCGCGCCTTGTCTTTTACGACTCGCGCCACCGCACCCACGCAAACGAGGTAATCCGTCACCATTCGTTGCGGGACGCCGACGAGAAAAATCAGGTGCACTAGCTCGCTCGAATAACCGAACGGAATCCCTGCCTTGCTTCGCCCGATTCCGAGCACGAGTCGATCCACCAGATCGGTACGCGCGTGCGGGAACGCGACCCCTTCGCCGGTATTCGTCGAGCTCCGGCCTTCCCGCTCCATGACGGCGTCCGCCAGTTTATAAAAATCCTGGACCAAACCTTGATCGCGCAGCCGCTCGACGATCTCGAGAATGGCTTCAGCAGCGGTTTGCTCGCGCAGTTCGAGCACCACCAGGTTCGGATCGAGAATTTCGGTAAGGCGCGCGGACATAAGCGACGCTGGGTTTGATTGGATTGACGGGACAATCCGAGTTATCGAATTATCCAGGCACGCGTGGCAACTCAAAACAATCCCGGCGGCACGTCGGACGAAGCGACGATCTCGTGGCAGAAGAGCCTTTACGACCCGGGCTACGTCAACGCGATGTCGCACTTCTACCGCGGCGAGCTGGGCCGAATCATGGTCTGGCGGCAACGGCTCGATATCACGACCAATTGGGCCATCACCAGCAGCACCGCGATCATCACCATCGCCTTTTCGAACCGCGAGGTGCCGCACCTGATTTTCTTTTTCAATCTCGCCATCGTCTGGGTGATGCTCTGGATCGAAGCGCGGCGCTACCGGTTCTACGACGCGTTCCGCGCCCGGGTCCGCATGCTCGAAGCGCATTTCCTTGTCCCGATGGTAATGGAAAATCGCGACCTGCTTCAGGGCGAATGGAAGAAGCTCGTCTGCGAAGATCTGATTTTGCCGTCGTTCAAGATCAGCCGGCTCGAAGCGGTCGGCCGGCGATTGAAACGAAATTACATTTTCATCTTCATCCTCATCATGGTCGCGTGGGTGACGAAAATTTTCCTCCACGCCACGATGACCCTCGATGGAATCCCGGCCTTTTACCGGGCGTTGCGCGTCGGGCACATTCCATCGTGGCTGATCGCCTTCATCTTCGGCGGCACATTCATCAGCGTGGTTGCCATCACGATTTACGTCGGGAAAAAGACGACCGGCGAAGTTTCGGAATTTCGGACGCATCGGTCGCTGTGGAAGATCTAGAGCGAGCCGCAGCGAGTTTCGCAAAACTCTGCGAGATCGTGGCAAAACTTCGCGCTCCGGGCGGCTGCCCGTGGGACCGCGAACAGACACACAAAACACTGCTGCCGCCGCTCATTGAGGAAGCGTACGAAGTCGCGGGCGCGGTGCACGCGAGCGATGATGCGAATCTGCGCGAGGAACTGGGCGACGTAATTCTGCTCGCCGTCATGCACGCGGAGATCGCGAACGAAGCGGGCCGCTTCCAGATTGACGAGATTCTCGAGGAAGTGACGGCGAAATTGATCCGGCGCCATCCGCACGTCTTCGCTCAAAGCGACGTCAAGGATTCAGCGGGCGTCGTGAAACAATGGGAGGCGATCAAGCACGAGGAAAAGAGCGGCGGCGATGGAGCCTCAGCGCATTACCTGGCCAGTCTTCCCGCCGCCTTGCCGGCGTTGATGCGCGCGCAGAAAGCGCAAAAGAAAGCCGCCCGCGTGAACTTCGACTGGACGGAGCTGCGCGATGTTGTGGCGAAAGTGGATGAAGAGCTCGCCGAATCGAAAGAAGCGATTGCGACCGGCGATTCAGCGAAGGTCGCGGACGAAGTGGGCGATCTTTTGTTCGCCGTGGTAAATCTCGCGCGCAAAAGCGGACTCGATGCGGAGGAAGTGCTGCAGAGCGCGACGAACAAATTCGTGACGCGCTTTAACCGAGTCGAAGACGAATTGCACGTTCGCGGAAAGAAACTCGGCGAAGCGAATCTCGAAGAGCTGGACGAAATCTGGAATGCGTTGAAGAAAACGCCCATCTAATCTGCATTCGACATTGGGCGTTGGACGTTCGGCGTTCGGCGTTCGGCGTTTGCTTCTCTGCCCTGTTTGGGGATATTGCCCGTCCCAAATGACCCTGGTAATCAACATTCTTCTCGGGATCTACGTGTTCATCGCGGCGCTGATGATTCTCGTGATCCTGATGCAACGCCCAAAAAGCGAGGGCCTCGGAGCGGCTTTTGGCGGCGGTGTTACGGAGAATATTTTCGGCGCGCAGACGACCAACGTCCTCACCAAGTTCACCGGCTGGCTGGCGGCGATCTTTTTCATGCTGACTTTCGTTCTCTCGATCCTCTATGCGCGCAAGGCGAATACGCCGAGCAATCTCAGCCGCGAATTAGCCCAGGGACAAACGCCGGTGCCCGTCGCTTCGGCCACGCCAGTTCCCGGTGCCTCCGTCTCGGCTTCGCCAACGGGTTCCGGAACTCCGGGGACCAGCCCGAAGAATTCGCCGGCCGCCGTCGCCGTGAGTCCTGCGCCGACCACTTCGAATTCGGTCGCGCCGACAGCCAGTGCTCCCGCCGCCTCGCCTAAACCGAGCGCTGCGGCTTCCGTTTCCGCTTCGCCGAAACCGTAGTTCGAAAAACTAGGGAACCGTTTCCGGTTTCGGACCAGCCTTTTCGTTCAAGGCCTGGGTGAATTCCTGAAGTCCGGAAACAATCTGGGGCGCTTTCGTCAGCACCGTGCTGGCGAGTTTTTCGGAATAGTCCGGCCGCCGTTGCGACATTTCGGAAAGCGCCATCATTACAGCGAGCGCGTTGTTTATCGCGTGCTTGATCTCGCTGAATTTCTTCTGCAACTGGACTAATTCTTCTTGGGAAATACTGCGGTCGTTTTCACTCATGATCGGCGCTTTCGGCTGGAGAAACAGGACGGTTATGCTTGACTGACAGGTTCGACATTTGTCGTCCGTATGCCAGCGCAAACTATCCAGATCAGCGGAGCACGCCAGCACAATCTCAAGAATCTCCATGTCGAAATTCCGAGGGAAAAGCTGGTCGTTATCACGGGCCTGAGCGGCTCGGGAAAATCGTCGCTCGCCTTCGACACGCTTTATGCCGAAGGGCAGCGCCGCTACGTCGAGAGCCTCTCCGCTTACGCCCGGCAGTTCCTCGACCAGATGGAAAAGCCGGACGTCGATTTCATCGAAGGCTTGTCGCCCGCGATTGCGATCGAACAACGCAGCGCCGGAGCAAATCCGCGTTCGACCATTGCGACGACAACGGAGATTTTCGATTACCTCCGCGTCTTGTTTTCGGCCGTCGGCCAGCCTCACGATCCGGTGACCGGCCAGGCGATCCATCGCCAGACGCCGCAACAGATCGTGGATCAAATTCTCGCGTTCCCGGCCGAGACGAAAATTATTTTGCTCGCGCCGTTGGTCCACAATCAGAAGGGCGAATTCCGCGACGTGATCGAAAAGGCGAAGCGGGAAGGATTCGTGCGGGTCCGGATCGATGGCGAGATCGTCGAGCTGGGAAAACCGGAACCGATCCGGCTGAAGAAGACGGAGGCGCACACGATTGAAGCGGTGGTGGATCGGCTCGTCATCCGGGATGGGGTGCGAACGCGGCTGGCGGATTCGGTGGAGACAGCGCTGCGGTGGGGCGGGAACCGGATTGTGGTGCTCAAGTCCGAGGGGAAAACGTCCACCGCCCAACGTCCAACGCCCAATGTCGAATTAGGAGAAGACTGGGAAGCGGTTCCGTATACGACGGACTATGGGAGTGCGGAGAGCAACTACTCGTTAGGCGAACTGACGCCGAAACATTTTTCGTTCAACAGCCATTTCGGCGCGTGCCCGGCGTGTCACGGTCTGGGAACGCAGCTGGTTTGCGACGCGGATTTGATGTCGGATCCGGAGAAGTCGCTGAAGGAGGGCGCGATCATGCCGTGGCGGCGCGGGACGAAGCCGATGCTGGCTTATTACCGGAACTTGCAGCGGGCGCTGGTGAAACATTTTGGCGTGGACGAGGCCATCCCCTTCGCGGAGTTGCCGGATAATTTCAAAGAGGCGCTCTACTACGGAACGGGCGACGAGCCGATCCCGTTGAACGTTGGCGGGAACGGCAAATCGCCGAAGACATCGCGGCCGTTCGAAGGGCTCGTGCCGCAAATGGAGCGGCTTTACGCAGAGACGGAGAGCGAATTCACCCGGAATCGCATCCGCGCGTTCATGACACGGGTGCCGTGCCAGACGTGTCACGGCGCGCGGTTGAAGCCGGAAATCCTCGCGGTCACGATCAAAGATTCGAGCGGGCGGGAATTGAACATCCATCAATTCAGCGAGCTGACGATCGACACGGCCGCGGAATATATTCGGCGGCTGGCGCTGACCGACCAGCAGCGCCACATCGTGACCGACGTCGTGCGTGAGATCGATTCGCGGCTCCAGTTTCTGGTGGAAGTCGGACTCAATTATCTTTCGCTCAATCGCGAAAGCGGGACGCTTTCGGGTGGTGAAGCGCAGCGAATTCGGCTGGCCACGCAAATCGGCTCCGGGTTAGCCGGAGTTCTTTACGTTCTCGACGAGCCAAGCATCGGTTTGCATCAACGTGACAACTCGCGGCTGCTCACCACGCTTCGCCGGCTGCGGGATCTGGGAAATTCCGTGATCGTCGTCGAGCACGACGAAGAAACCATTCGTGCTGCCGACCACATTCTCGATCTCGGGCCGGGCGCGGGACCTCGCGGCGGCGAGATCGTCGCGCAGGGAACGCTCGCCGAAGTTTTGCTCGCGAAGAATTCGCCGACGGCGGATTACCTTTCCGGTCGGGCCCGGATCGCGATTCCACGAGAGCGCATCAAACCACGCTCGACCCAAATCGGCGATGGGTGGCTGACAGTCGTCGGCGCCTCGGAAAATAATTTAAAGAGCGTCAGCGCATCGTTCCCGATCGGATTGCTGACCTGCGTAACCGGCGTCTCGGGCAGCGGGAAGTCGACGTTGGTGGACGATATCTTGCGGCGCGCGTTGTTCCGCCACTTTTACAATTCGAAAGACAAACCAGGAACACACCGCGCCTTGCAAGGACTCGATCAACTCGACAAGGCGATCGTCATCGACCAGAGCGCGATCGGGCGAACGCCGCGGTCGAACCCGGTCACTTACACCGGCGCGTTCACGCCGATCCGCGAATTGTTCGCGCAACTCCCCGCTTCGCGCGTGCGTGGCTACGACGCCGGCCGGTTCAGTTTCAACGTCAAAGGCGGCCGCTGCGAAAATTGCGAGGGCGGCGGTCTGATCAAGATCGAGATGCATTTTCTGCCGGACGTTTATGTCGAATGCGAAGTCTGCCGCGGGCAGCGTTACAATCGCGAGACCCTTGAGATCACCTTCAAAGGAAAAAATATCGCGGATGTTCTCGACCTGACCGTTGATGAAGCCGCGCGCTTTTTTCGAAACGTGCCGTCGGTTTCCGACAAGCTCGTGGCGTTACTTGACGTCGGTCTCGGTTATCTCCGACTGGGCCAGGCGGGCACGACGCTATCCGGCGGCGAAGCACAACGCGTAAAACTCGCGACCGAATTGGCAAAGCGCGCGACGGGCCGCACAATCTACATTCTGGACGAACCAACGACCGGTCTGCATTTCGCCGATATCGAGAAGCTGCTCCAGGTCCTGATGAAATTGCGCGACGCCGGGAACACGCTGGTCGTGATCGAGCACAATCTCGAAATGATCAAGTGCGCCGACTGGATCATCGATCTCGGTCCGGATGGCGGCGAGAAGGGCGGAAAAATCGTCGGCGCCGGATCGCCGGAACAAATCGCGGGACTGGCGGAGAGTTACACTGGCCAGTATCTCAAACCGTTGTTGAAGCGATAGCATTCATGGACAACAAGAACGCGCAGTTCGCCGGATCGATCCCAGCCGCTTACGATCGCTACCTCGGCCCGATCCTTTTCCAATCGTATGCCGAGGACTTGATGAGTCGCTTGAAGGTCGGCGAAGATAGTTCGGTCCTGGAACTGGCGTGCGGCACCGGGATTCTCACTCGCGTTTTGCGCGACCGCCTTCCGGAAACGGCACGCCTCGTCGCCACCGATTTGAACGAGCCCATGATTGCGACCGCCGCGAAGAAGTTTACTCAGAGCGACAGGATCGAATGGAAACAAGCGGACGCTTCCAGTCTGCCGTTCAACGACGGATCATTCGACGCGGTCGTTTGCCAGTTCGGGATCATGTTCGTGCCGGACAAAGCGCTCAGCGCGCGCGAAGCCCGACGCGTTCTCAAACCCGGCGGCGTTTTTCTCTTCAACGTTTGGGATTCTTTCGAGCACAACGATCTCGGCTGGATCGCGCACCAGACAATCACCAGTTTTTTTGAAAAAGATCCGCCGACGTTTTATCAGGTGCCGTTCGGCTACCACGATCAGAACGAGATCAAACGCGTCCTGGAAGAGGCGGGCTTCGAAGAAATTCGCGTCGAGGTCGTGGCGAAAACCGGTGGCGCGAGCCGGCCGGAAGATGCGGCCCAGGGATTGGTCCATGGAAATCCGGTCGCGGTCGCGATCGCCGAACGCGATCCCCCGCTGCTGCCGGTGATTACGCGGGCGGTGGCCGCCGCGTTGAAGAAACGCTTCGGCGAAACCGTTCGCGCACCGATGCAAGCGATCACGGTGGAAGCACGCCGGTGATAACCGGGCGGCTGATAATTCTCGCGCTCGCTACGCTGGTAGCGCCTCTTCAGCAGATCGCGGCGCGAGACGACAAAATCCGCGAGCTGGTCGAAGCGAAGATCGATCGTGATGGACCCGGCGTGGCGATTCTGGTCTCGCGAAATGGCGTGCCGTTGCATTTGGCCGGCTACGGCCTGGCGGATGTGAAAGCGAAAACCCCGATCACCGCCGATTCGCTTTTCGACCTGGCGTCCGTTTCAAAGCACATCACCGCAGTCGCGATCCTCACCCTCATGGAGGAAGGGAAGCTTCAGCTCGACAAGCCGGTGCGCAATTACATCGAAGACTTCGAGGTGCCAGTGAAAGGACGCGCGGTCACTATAAATGATCTGCTCCATCACGTTTCCGGCCTGGCGGATTACACCAGTGACGACTGGGATGGGAGCGATGAGGAATTCGCGGCGCTGACCAATGAAGGCCACCTCAAATGGATGAACACGACGAAGCCGCGACGCGCGCCCGGCGTGAAGTACGAATATAACAATTCGGAATACGCA
>DATILK010000173.1:0-6174 GCA_035476555.1 Chthoniobacterales bacterium
TGATCCGCTCGCGCCAGGTCCTCGGTCTCGAATACTTCCAGGGCCTCACTCTTCATGGCGTGGTGAACGCGATCGTGTTCACGACTTTTTTCGCGGTGGCATTTGGTTACGCGGTCGTTCGCTTTTACCTGCGACGCCCGATCAATATGAAAGTCGCGTGGCTTTCGTTCACGCTCATGATTGTCGGAACGCTCGCCGCGGCCGCTGCGATTTTTTCCGGCACGTCGAGCGTGCTTTACACTTTCTATCCGCCGCTCCGCGCGCATCCGGCCTTTTACATCGGGCTGACGCTCGTCGTTGTCGGTTCGTGGATTGCGTTCTTTAACTGGCTGCCGCCTTATTTCGCTTGGAAGCGCGAACATACGGGAGAAAAAGTGCCGCTCGCCGTCGTCGGCATTTTTGCGGCGTTTATCATCTGGTTGATCGCCACGATACCGGTCGCAATCGAGATCCTGTTCCTGCTGCTCCCCTGGTCGTTAGGCTGGGCGCCGACGGTGAACGTGCCGCTCGCCCGGATGCTCTTCTGGTTCTTCGGACATCCGCTCGTCTATTTCTGGTTACTGCCGACCTACGTTATGTATTACACGATGCTGCCGAAGCTGGCGGGCGGTAAACTCTTCTCCGATTTCGCCGGCCGCCTCACTTTTCTCTGGCTCGTTCTCTACTCGGCGCCGGTTGGGATCCATCATCAATTCACCGAGCCGGGAATCAGCAGCACCTGGAAATTCGTGCACGCCTTTTTCACCATGCTTGTTGCGGTGCCGAGCTTCGCGACCGCGTTCACCATGGCGGCCTCGATGGAATACGGCGCTCGCTTGAATGGCGGCCGCGGCTGGTTCGGTTGGTGGCGCCGGCTGCCTTACTTCGACACTGACCGCTGGCTTTTCGGCTACTTCTTTTGCGGCCTGTTCATTTTCATCTTTGGCGGCGTCACTGGCATCATCAACGCCTCCTACAACCTCGACGTTGTCGTTCACAACACCTCGTGGTTGCCCGCCCACTTTCATCAAACCGTCGCCGGCCCGATTTTCCTCTCCTACATCGGGATGAGCCTGTTCCTCGTCGTGAAACTTATGGGCAAGGAAATTAAGTTCCCGCGCATGAACGTCTGGGTCCCTTACATCTGGACCCTCGGGATTATGATTTTTTCCACCGGCCTTTTCATCGGCGGCGCTGGCGGCGAACCGCGCCGGACCAACATGGGGCTGACCTACACCGACCCGCAGTCGCCTCTTTACCAACCCGACTGGCTCTACGCGAAATACCTCGGCAGCCTGGGCGGCACCATCATGACTCTCGCCGGCCTCATGTTCTTCATCGTTTTCTTTGCGACGTTGTTCAGCCGCGCAACAAAGGCCGCTTCGTTTGAACTCATCACCTCCGAGACCTACCACGACGAACATGTCCCGGCCGTGCAAAGCTTCACTCCCTGGCTCGCCGGCACGATTCTTTTGTTAGTGATCGCTTACGCTCCTCCTATCACCCAAACCCTTCGCAGCAATTTCCCCGGCGCTCCTCCCTACACTCCCGACAATCCTGTCCCGATAACATCAAAGCCGTGAAGCGTTCTCTCCCCATCGTAATTGTGCTCATGCTCGTGATCGCTCCCCATCCGCGAGCTAGCGTAGTTGACGTCGAACCCCAGCGCGGCCGCGCCGTCACCCAAATCGATTGGACCGACGAAACCAACACCACGCATAACCTCTCTCAATCCTCCGGTTTTCCCTTGGTGATCGTGCCGATCTTCACCCGTTGCCGTACCGCCTGCGTCCAAAACGTCGCCCAACTAAAGAAAGCCCTCGCCGATTCCTCCGCCGATCCGCGCCAGTTTCGTGTTCTCCTTTTTTCCTTCGACGCCACCGACACGCCCGCCGTTCTCGCCAAATATCGCGAGCGCGAATCCATCCCTCTTGGCTGGTCCACCGGTTCCGCCTCCCAACCGAACATCGACGCTCTCCTCGACTCCATCGGATTTCCCGTCGGCCGCGCCGGCACACAATTCACTCATCCAAACATGGTCCTCTTCCTCGACTCGAATCTTCGCGTCGCGCAATGGATCTACGGCACCGACTACTCAACGCGCGACGTCGATCGCGCCTTGCACATCGCTTCCGGCGGTTCCTCCTGGATCGCGGAACGCTCCGAATGGCTTTACTCGCTTCTGGTCTTTACCGGCTCGCTGTTGTGCATCGCGCTTTGCTATTCCCTCCTTCAGCTCCGCGCGCGCCGGCGTGTTCCGATCGTCGGGCCCGCGCCATTGTAGGGCAAGCGCTCCGCTTGCCGTCTCCGACTCGTTAGGCCGCTTTTGTTTTTCGCGAACGAGAGTGCAGGTTCGCACGGAACTCAGTCGGCGACTGGCCGAAGACGCGTTTAAACATTCGATTGAACTGGGTGAGCGACTGGAACCCGACGTCGTAAGCAACTTCGCTGATGCGACGACTCGGATTCAAGAGCTGCGTCTTCGCGTCTTCCAATCGGACCCGCGCGACATAGTCGGTGAACTTCAAGCCGGTCGATTTCTTGAAGACTTTGCAGAAATGAAACATGCTGGCGCCGGACGCCTGAGCGACAGCGGCGAGGGAGAGCGGTTCCATTTTGTGTTGCAAAATGTATTCGCGCGCCTTCTGCACGAGCGGCGGCTCGGCGTTCTGTTTTTCGAGCACGATCTGGTTGATGAGGGCGGACAGTTGCTCGGCAAAAAACGTCAGCAGCCGGACGATCGCGCCGTATTTTTCCTTCGGAATGATCGGCGTCGTTTCCCAAGCCTTGCGAATACCGCCAGCGAATGCGATGCCGCAGTCTTTGAGCTTGGAGGCGGCGCGCTCTTTGTCGGTCTTAATGGCCGAACGACGCAACACCTGACCGATCCGAAGAAATCCAATGGTCTCGTCTCCGAGCCGCACCGGCACGGCTGTCTCGGTTAGTCCAAACGGGCAGGTCTCGGTGCGCGCGCTTGTGCCGGTGTGCTGAATAATTTCGGCATGCGATTGCAAACAAACCGCAAGGGTCGCCGGACGCTCGGCGAGCAGCGCGCAGAACTTGTTCTCGTTGGTCTTCTGGTGGTGCTCGAGTTGCCAGTATTCGAGCGGACGCAGCGCGAGCGGCAAGCCGGTCGCTTTCGTGAAAACGCCCTCGTAATCGCGAAACAGGCGCGAGCGCAGGAGCATCTCGACCAGCTGTTTGTTCGGTATCGTCGCGCCAGTCGTCTTCGTCTCGGGCATCGGCTCCATGTTCCCGTGCCCGAGATTTTGTGTCAACGCTTCCCCACGACTGAGAGCCGCGCTTTCAACTCGATCGTGACACCGCTTCCTCCGTGTCCAGCTCCTGGTCCATGAAGGGCGATTGCACGACAGCGGGCAAAAGCGCGCTCTCGTTGGAATCAATCGCGAGCATTTTCTCGCGCGCGGCCTGGAGCCGTTTGATCATGACCGCGCTCATTCGTTTGAAAAGTTCGTAGCCGAGCGAATGATCGCGCTCGCAATATTCGCGCAAGATCGTCCCGTAAAAAAAGATCGCCTCGGTCCGCTCCATCGCCCTGGCTGTGAAATGCCAGACATAGGGCGGGAACATCCACGACCAGCCGAGCAGATCGCCTGCGTTCACTTTGTCGATGATGAGCGGGTCGCCGGATCTCCCGCTCGACTCCAGGATCACGCTGCCGGATTCAATTAAATAAAACCGGTTCGCGAGTTCGCCTTCGCGGAAAATCACTTCGCCCGGATTGAAATGGACGACCATCGCGCAGTCGGTGAGCAACGCGAGGTGGGCGCGATTCATTCCCGCGAGAAACGGATGCAACGCCACGCGCATCGCCATTGGTTCGAGTCTGGTTCGAGTTTTCATGGATTTTTCCTTTTATGGAGTGCGGCTGCGCCTAACAAAATTCGTGTTCCTTCTCTCGAACGACGAGCACCGGGCACGGAGCGGCACGCACGACCCGCTCTGCGGTGCTCCCGATGCAGAAATGTTTCCAGCCCGTGTAGCCGTGGGTCGCGATGACAATCAGGTCCACGTCCATCTCTCTTGCTGCCTCGACGATTTCGTGGGACGGGAGGCCGCCGCGGACCTTCCAGCGCGGCCGTTCGATACGGGAATTGCGAACCGAGCCAATAAGCGACCGCAAATTTTTCCCGGCGGCGACGATGTCGCTTTCAACAAAAGCGCTGGCTTCCGGAATCGCCATGAAGCCGGTCATGGACTGAGGCTCCAGGACGTAGAGAAGAGTGAGCTCGCCGCCGAACTCTTCCGCGAAACGAAGCGCGTATTTCAGAGCGTTTTTCGATGGCGGAGAAAAATCGATCGGCACCAGGATTTTCTTCACCCGCAACGTGCGATGCCTGGGCCGGTCTAGCACCCGCTCGTCTTCCAAGATCTCTGCTGTCATGCCGTGAGCGTGCGGCGCAGACGGCATTCTGGCTCGCCTCTCATTGCGAAACGTTGTGCGTTTTTTGGGCGCTGCCCGTTCGCAATTTCCGCACAGCCAAAACCAAACCACGATGAGCCGCCGCGCCACGAAGCGCGCAGACTCTTGCGCGAAAGGAGATTCGATTATGGATTACGCGGTTGTTTTCGTGACGATGCTGATGATTGCCGGTTACGCCTGCATCGTCGGTCGCGTTTTGCACGACACGAAATAACGGATGTTTACTGTCACGCTCAACCAGCCGGAGAACTCGCTGACGATTTCCTATCGAGGCCGGGTTACTCTCGATGAGACGCGCCTGTGTGAGGAGGAAGTGAAATTGGCGTTAACGATCCTGGAACCGGATTTTCGTCTCATCGTCGATCTCACGAGCCTGGAATCCATGGACCTTTCCTGCTCACCCTGCCTCGGGAGCATCATGGAACGATGCAACGCTGCCGGTGTCGCCGAAGTGCTGCGAATCATTCCTGATCCGACCCGCGATATCGGTTTACAAATCCTGTCGTCTTTCCATTATGGAAATGACGTTTACGTCCACACCTGCGGAAGTCTGGCGGAAGCGAACGAACTTCTAGAAAAAAGGCCGGTCTAAATTTCGAGAGACGCGCTGCGCGAGATCTCGGCTTACCAGTCCGTCTTGCGGCATCCCTAGAACTGGATTAAAACATTTCCCCTCACGGGTTGGTAGCTCAATGGTAGAGCAGCGCCCTTTTAAGGCGTTGGTTGCGGGTTCGAGTCCCGCCCAACCCACCCCCTCTGAAAAGTCTTTTTCATAGGGGAAATCGTCCCTACGGCCACATGCCGCGTAATCCCCGAAGCCGCCGGGAAAAGCGCGCCGCGTGAGCAGCGAGCCAACATGCATGTGTCTAACATCTCAACCGTGACTTGCGATGTGTGACGTGTGACTCGTGTTCGCGCAGAGCATTCTGTTTTTTCGGGAATAAAAACTCTACTTAACCGGTATCAAAGGGAGGAGGGGAATCATGTTCAGATTGAATGGTTCAACGGTTCAACGCCTGCTATGAATCAGCGCGTCGCGCAATTTATCAAAGCGTTTATCGCCGGCTTCGTTTCGACGATGGTGTTTCACCAGGCCGTGTTCTGGCTGTTGCATGTCGCTGGTGTCATTTCGCGGCCACCTTACGACCTTCAACCGGTGCCGCCGTTTGGCATCCCGGCAGTGATTTCGCTGGCCTTTTGGGGCGGCGTGTGGGCCCTCGTGATCTGGCCCTGGCTAGAGAATGTGAACCGTCCGGCCTATTGGACGCGGGCACTGGTCATCAGCACCATCTTTCCCGGCGCGGTGGGACTGTTCATCGTCTTTCCACTAAAGGGAACGCCGATCGCGGGTGGCTGGAACCCGAAGGTGATTGTTACCGCGCTAGTTCTCGACGGCGCCTGGGGTTTGGGCATGGCGTTGTTGATGCGCTTGATGCAACCTTCACTCGTCACGCTCAAATCAACTGCCTAAGGTCACTCCGCGCGACCGGAGCCTATCGGACCCAATACTTCCGCGGCTGCGGAATCGAAATAATCGGCGGCCTATCCTGTCCTTCTTCAGTTGGGAGGCGCAACAAAAGAGCAATGAGAACCGATTTACCGGGTAGAGCAGCGCCCTTTAAGGCGTTGGTTGTGGGTTCGAGTCCCACCCAACCCACTGTCTAAAAACACTCGTAAAACGGTGTCATTAAGTTATCTACATGCGATTTCTACCATTAAGATTGTTGCGAACGGATGCGACCGAAAATGCA
>DATILK010000174.1:0-3307 GCA_035476555.1 Chthoniobacterales bacterium
TGCGCCGCGAAGTGAAACCGCTCATCGCCGCGTTCAAAGACAAGAAGGTGCAAGTCGGCCGGCTCTTTCCGCCGCTGCCGAATTTCATGCGGGTCACGATCGGAACGAAGCCGCAGATGGAAAAATTTCTGGCCGCATTCAAAGAGCTGAGCGCGTAGCGACCGCTACTCTTTCGCGATCTTGCCGCCCCACGAAAGGATCTTTGCTTTCGTGCCGGCGGCTTCAGCTTCCTTGATGTCGCCGTTGCGATTGTAAAAAAGGGAGAGGCTCGTCCACGCGATCTGGTCGTTAGGCCGAAGCTCGGTCGCCTTTTTCCCCGCCTCGATCGCTTCCGGAAAACGGTCGGTCTTCATCAGCGCCATACCGAGAGCGTGCCAGCCATCGAAGAAGGTCGGATCGAGCTCGACGCAACGCCGATACTTTTCGACAGCTGCATCCAGCTCGCCAATGGCCAGATCGCCGTTCGCATCATCGAAGAGTTCCTCGAGCGCGGACATGCAATCGGTTTCGGGGTTAAGTCTCAGCCGGAGGCGCGACGGCCTCCTGGAGCCCGGCAGCGCGACGGCGATCGTGCAACCATTCGTCGAACACGACCATCCGTTTGCTCTGTAAATAATTTTTTTCGAACATCGCCTTTGCCGCGGCGAAGCCAGCCGGGTCGCCCGGGTCGCGTGATTCAAGGACCGCGATCAGCCCGCCAGTTTGGGTCGACACGAAATCCGTCGCGTCGCCCGGGTTCAATTCGCGGACCGCGCTCTTGATCGAGGCGAGATCGGGAACATCCGGTTTTTTCTCTTCGGGCTTCGGTGATGGCGACGGCTCCGGTTTCGGCGGAGTCTCAATGATGGCAAACGGCGGAACTCGTTCTGCCTGCAGCCCCATTTGAGCGAGCGCCTTGTCGAGCGGAGTAGCGGCTTTTGTCGCTTCGCGAATCGTACGGGCGACATCGCTGGCGCGCGCCGTGAGAGCTTGCTTCGTGCGTTCTTTCGTCAGCGCCTCCGTGAGCTTCGGCTTCGCTTCATCGAGCGCGAGCTGCCGCGACGGGGTCATGCCGAGGAGATGGACCACGTAAAATCCGTCGGGCGTTTGGATCGCGTCGCTCACAGGTTCCTGCTCCTTCAATTGGAACGCGTATTGGGCGATCTGCGTATTTTGCGGCAATTTCGGATCGGGCTTCGCCGCCGTGAATTCGCCGGTCGCCGTAATCGCAGCGTTGAACTTCGCGGCGACGTCCGCGAATTTCGCACCCTTCTCGAGCACGGCCTGGACGAAATCATTCGCGCGATTCGCCAGTTTCTGGAGAGCGTCGACTCGTTCCTTGCCGGTCAATTTTTTCTCCGCGTCGCCGAAAGTGAACGCCACAAATTCCACCGTGCGTTTCTCCTCGGTCGTCAGCTCCGCTTTATGCGCTTCGTAATATTTCGCGATGTCGTCGTCACTGATCTTCACGTTCTTCTGAAAATCGTCATCGCGGAAACGGACCACGGCGACGTGCAGTTTTCCGTAGGCCTGGTCGTAGTATTCCTGGCTTTCGGAATCGGCAACATGCAGGCCGGCGCCGAGCAGATCCTTGAGTCGATTCAACGCGAGCTGATCCGAGACCAACTCTTCGACCTGCGCCTCCGTGAACCCAAGAGGAGGCAACCGATTTTGAACGAACTCGTGGTACTTGTTAATATCGAATCCGCCATTGCCTTGGAACGGCGCGAGCGTTTTCACAAACGCGACTACTTCAGCCGAGCTGGGCCGGATACCGAGCGCGGGCGCTTCGTGATCCAGCACCAGGCGATTAAAGGAAAAATTAACGTAGGCATCGGTCTCGGTCATCGGGCGCATCATCAAATCCTGGACCAACTGCGAGAGGCCGAGCATTTGCGCGAGCGTCAGCAGCCGGGCGCTCCGCTGAAATTCAACGTTGGTGACCGGCCGATCGTAAATCCGCCCGAGATCGTCCTGCCGTCTCTTGCTCAGATCGGATTTGTTGAAATAGAAAATGAACGGAATGGCGAGGATCGCGATGACGATCATGAGCCATTTGTGGTGCTTGCGCATTACGGTGATCATAGGAGCGAAAATTTTCCGGTTGGAGGGGCAGAACTTACGGCGAGTTGCCGGTCAGCCAACTGCTTTTTCAGACGGGATCGTTGGAAACGGCGGCCCGCACTTTGAGACGCAACGCATTTAAGCGGATGAATCCCGTCGCGTCGCTTTGATTGTAAGCATCCGCGCCGCCGCCTTCCATCGTCGCCACCTGAGGATCGTAAAGACTCTTCGGGCTTTTCCGGCCGGCCGCGATGATATTGCCCTTGTAAAGTTTGAGGCGCACGATGCCGGTGACGTCGCGCTGCGTTTCCGTGACGAGCGCCTGCAACGCGTGCCGTTCCGGCGCGAACCAAAAACCGTTGTAAACCAGTTCGCTGTATTTCGGGACGAGGCTGTCGCGCAAATGCATCACCTCGCGATCCATCGTCAACGATTCCATTTGGCGATGAGCGAAATGCAGGAGCGCGCCACCAGGTGTTTCGTAAACGCCGCGGCTCTTCATTCCGACAAACCGATTCTCGACCAGATCAACGCGGCCGATGCCGTGTTTCCCGCCGAGCTTGTTCAGTGTTTGCATCACGCCTAAAGGCGAAAGCGTTTTTCCGTTTACAGCGACGCAATTTCCGTCGCGAAATTCCAGCTCGATATACTCCGCTTCGTCGGGCGCATCTTCGGGAGCAACGCTGAGTTTATACATCGCGCGCGCTTCCGCCGAGCTGGCGTCGAACCACGGATCCTCCAGCATCCCGCTCTCGAAACTGATGTGGAGTAAATTGCGATCCATCGAATACGGCTTCGACGCGCTCGCTTCGACTAGAATTCTTTGCGCGGCCGCGTAGGCGATCATCTCAGCGCGCCCGGGAAATTCTTTTCGGAAACGCTCTTCGCGCCAGGGCGCGATGACGCCCAGTTCCGGCGCCAGCGCCGCCGCCGTCAGCTCGAAACGCACCTGGTCGTTCCCCTTCCCCGTCGCGCCGTGCGCAATTGCGTCCGCCTTTTCCACGCGCGCAATTTCCACCATCCGTTTCGCGATGAGCGGCCGCGCGATACTGGTCCCGAGAAAATACTGGCCCTCGTAAATCGCGCCCGCCTGCATCATCGGAAAAATAAAATCGCGCGCGAACTCCTCCCGCAGATCGTCGATCACGCATTTCGTCGCGCCAGTCCGAAGTGCTTTCTCGTCGAGTCCCGCCAGTTCCTCCTCCTGCCCGATGTCCGCGCAAAACGCGATAATCTCCGCCTGATAATTTTCCTTGAGCCAGCG
>DATILK010000175.1:0-2897 GCA_035476555.1 Chthoniobacterales bacterium
GCGAAGCTGCGAAACAGAAGCGCGGCATTTGTGAGAAGGACGAGCGCCAGCGCGATCTGACCAGCGACGAGCCAGCTTCGGAGTCGCGACTGCAAACCGCCTCCGGTCGATCCGCGGCCGCCCGCGCCGAGCGCGTCCCGAAGGTCCGAACGCGAGAGCAACCAGGCCGGCGCGAGGCCGCAAGCGAACGTGGCGATGAGCGTAGCGCCGGCCGCAAACACAAACACTTTCCAATCGACGGAAAAACTTTCGATCCGCGGCAGATCGGCCGGAACCAAACGAAGCAACACGCTTTGTCCCCAGATTTCGAGGAGCAGGCCTAACGACCCACCGACCATCGCAAGGATGAAACTTTCCGCCAAAAGAAGGCGAGCCAGCTGGCGGCGGGTCGCTCCCAGCGCGGTGCGAACCGCGAGTTCGCGCTGTCGAGCAGCCGCGCGCGAGAGCGAGATGCCGGCGAGGTTCACGCAACCGATGAGCAAGAGCGCGCCGGCGGCGCAAAAAATTGTTAGCAGCACCGTGCGAACGTTGCTCACGATTTCTTCGGTGAGAGGGACGATCGTTATTCCAATTTTCCCCGTGTAGGATTCGGGAAACTGGCGGCGCAGATTTTGCCGGATTGAATCCAGCTCCGCGTAAGCCTGCTTCGGAGTGACATTCGGTTTCAGGCGGCCGACAAAACGGAGAAAGCTGACGGAGTTGCGCGCGTTTCGGCGTGGATCCGATTCGGGTTGCAACGGCACGACAACGTCCGCATCGAGATTCGGCAGCGCAAAATTCCGCGGCAACACGCCCACGATCTGGCGGGGCTCGCCATTCAGGTTCACGGAGCGGCCGACGATGTCTCGGTTGTTCGCGTAACGTCGCGACCACAAACCGTAACTGATCATGGCGACGGCGGGCGCGCCGTTGCGATCGTCGGCGTCAATCAGGGTCCGGCCGATGAATGGTCGCAAGCCGAGAATACCAAACGCGTTCGCCGATATCCGCACGCCCTGGACTCGTTCGGGGTCGCCGGAGTCCGCCAGGTTGGCGTTGTAGGAACCAATCGCGCCCAGGCCTTCAAATGAAGTGTTTTGATCGCGGTAGTCGCAATACTCCGGCAACGAGAACGAAGTCCGCGGCGCGTCGACGCGTTGCGCGTAAATCCACAAAAGTCTCTCGGGATTGTTGAAAGCAAAAGGCCGGAGGAGAACGGCGTTCACTACCGAAAAAGCAGCGACGGTCGCGCCGATGCCGAGTGCGAGCGTGACCACTGCGACAAAAAAAAAGCCCGGCGACTTCCGCAACGTGCGAACACTGAAGCGCGCGTCCTGGATCAAACCATCGATGAAATTACCGCCCAACGCTTCGCGGCATTCTTCCTTGCAGCGCTCCCGGCTGCCGAACTCGATTCGCGCCTTGCGTTCGGCTTCGATTCGACTCAACCCCGAATGTTCCAGATCGTCGGCGCGATGCTGAATATGCGAGCGAAGTTCTTCCTCCAGCTCGCGCCCGGTTTGAGAACGACGAACGAACCGCGCGCCTAACGAACGAAGATAAGCCAGTCTCATATTTCGCGGAGCGCGATCATCGGATCTATTTTTGTCGCGCGGCGCGCCGGCAAATAACAAGCAAGCACAGCGACACCGAGAAAGAGGATTGCGACGCCGGCAAACGTCAGAGGGTCGGTCGGTCGCACCCCGTAAAGCAGGCTGGCGATCAGGCGGGAAACGACGATCGCCCCAACGAGTCCCACGGCGGCGCCAGTCAACGCGAGCCGCAATCCCTGGCCGAGGACCATTTGTAGGATGTTGGTTCTTGCCGCGCCAAGGGCGAGACGAATTCCAATCTCGTGCGCGCGTTCGTTAACCAGATAAGAGAGCACCCCGTAGATTCCGATCGCGGCCAAAAGCAACGCTGTCAGAGCAAACAGACCCACGATCTCGAGGGAAAAGCGCCGCTGGTCGAGCGACGCGGACACCGTTTCAGTTAGCATTTCCGCACTGAAAACCGGGAGCGTCGGATCGATCGACTGCACTTGCTTGCGCACTTGTTCGGGAATGGCGGCGGCATCCATATGTCCGCGCAGAAAGATCGCGAGATGTTTCGCACCTCTTTGATAAAGGCTGGTGTAGATCAGCGGGATGTTGGTGTTCTCGATCGATTCGGTCCGCGCATTGGCGACAATGCCGACGATCGTTGTCCACGCGGGCGCGCGTCGCGAGAGGCTGATGTGTTTGCCGATGGGGTCTTCGTCAGGCCAAAGCGTCTGCGCCATCGATTCATTGATCACGGCGACGGCCTCGACGTCGTCCTTATCCTGATCGGTGAACATGCGCCCGCGGCGCAGCGTCATACCCATCAAATGAAAATATTCCGGCGAAACGATCGATTCATCGACCAGGGGCGCCTCATTGCTTTGGGTCTGCCGCCCTTCGATCACCATTGGAATGGGCGGATTCTGATTGGTGCGATCGTGCCCCAAGGGAAGTGCGCCCAGATCCCCCATCGCGGACTCCTCGACTCCCGGCAGTTGTTTGCAGCGGCGAAGAACTTCCCGAAAAAATGGCGTCTGTTCCGTGGCTGTTGGGTAAACATCGATTTTGGCATCGTTTGGATACGGCATTCTCGTTTTGATCGTCATCACGTTTTGCGGATTGAACCCGAGCTGCGCATTGAGCAGATCCCAAAAACTGTGGAGCAGCAAACCGGCCGCGATCATCAAGACCAGAGACATGGCGAATTCCGTTATCACCAGCGCGCGTCTCGTGCGCGCTTGCTCGCGTGATCCGGTTGAGGCACGCCCTTCCTGCTTTAACGCGTGAGAAAGTTCCAGATTGCGGGAAGACAATGTTGGAGCAAGGCCAAAGACTATACCGGAGAGGACGGACGCACCGAATGCAAAGAGCAACACG
>DATILK010000176.1:0-3848 GCA_035476555.1 Chthoniobacterales bacterium
CGTCGCGCGAATTAATCGCGCCCTCTGCCGCCGGCGTTTGCATCGCTGGCACGACGCTTTCGAAGATCTTGCGAAAGCGCGCTCGCTCGCCCCGGACGAACCGGAAGTCCAGCGCGGCGCGAAGTTGTTCGATCGCCTCGAGAAATCGCTGAACGCCATTCGCGAACTCGATTCCGCGCTCGCCATTTCGCCCAACGATCCGGGACTGCTGGCCGATCGCGCGCTGCTCTTTCTCCGCGCCGATGATCCGGCGACGGCGCTCGACGATGCGGAGGCCGCTGGAAAAAATGGGCCCTGGGCGGTCCGGCCAAAATTATTTCAGGCGCTGGCCTTGATCGCTCTCGGCCGGGCCGACGAATGCGAGAGACTCGGGGTCAACAAATCCGTTCGGCTCGAAACGCTGACCTTTGAGTTTCTCGAAACAGTCGGGCGACTCGACTCGGAAATCTCGGCCGAGCGAAACAACGCCGAGCTTTACGTCACGCGCGCCTGGCAGCTGAATGAAATTGGACAGCCGGCACTCGCCTTACAGGATGCGGAAACGGCGATGCCGCTCGATCCCAAAGCCGCCGGCGCGTGTGCCGAAGCGAGCTACGCCTTGACAAAACTCGGCCGCGCGGAGGAAGCGCTCCAACAAATCGAGCACGCCACGCAACTCGATCCAAATTTTTCCACGGCCTGGCAATATCGTGGCGAGCTGGAGATGGCCCGCGGCGAAATTCTTTCCGCCGTCGATTCGTTCACCCACTCGCTCGAGACAAACCAGACCGTCGTCGCTTTGCAAAAACGCGAACAATGTTATCGCCGGCTCGGCTTGCTCGTGAAAGCGGAGCAGGACCGCAAGGCGCGCGAAGAACTGGCGCGCGCCTCGAAGTAGCGCGCCCTCAATCGACCTTTTCGATTCGGATATTCCCGCGCCGCGCTTCCAGCGAAACGACCGTCTGCGCCTCCGAGCCGATCACTTCCGCGACGGAATGGATCACGCCGTTTTCATTTTTGTTTGTCGACTGGAATCCGTTGGCGATGCGGCCTTCGATTGCGCTCGCGCTGAGATTCAACGACGCGTCGCTAGGAAAAATCGCGCGGACGTTCCCGCGCGTGCTGGCGGCTTTGATCGCGAACTCGTAGTTCTCCCACCAATCGTAGACCACGTCGAGCCGTCCCCCCTCGACGCTGAGGTCGAGGTCGCCGAAACAATTATGGCCGGCGAGCCAGCCGTTGCCGAGATGCGCCTTCGCCTTGCCACCGTTACACAGCCCCTCGACGAGAAGTTCGCCCTTGGCGAGTTTGAGATCCGTGATCCGAACCGTCTGCGGCACCACGATAATGTAATCGACCGTTCCGGATCGATCGCTCAAAACATTTTTGCGCGGCGGAAAATTAGTGGTGATCGCGACACCGCTTGGACTGGCCTTGACGTCGACCACGATTCCCTGCAATCGCTCGGCGTCGTAGGCTTTCTTGATCGCCATGACCTGAATCTCCGTCGTGTCGGCGCCGTAAACCCGGATCGAGCCATCCGTATTCTCCACGCTCAACGTCGCGTCAGGATTTACGTCGTATTTTTGCTCAACGACGTCTTCGAGCGGTTCCACGGCGAACAGTGGTCGCCCCAGCAGCAGGACAATCGCGACGGGAACGAGGCGCTGAATTTTATTCATACCGCAGCGCCACCATTGGATCGACTCTCATGGCGCGGCGCGCGGGAATGTAGCTGGCGAGAGCGGCGGCAACGATGAGCAAACCGATCACGCTGCCGTAGGTCACAACGTCGGTTGCCTGCACTCCGTAAAGCATCGTGCTCAACAACCGCGTCAGACCGATTGACGCGAGGATGCCAGCCGCGACGCCGAACAGAACGAGGGTGAAACTTTGCCGGAAAATCATCCGCAACATATGGAGGCGCTGGGCGCCGAGCGCCATTCGAATCCCGATTTCGTGGGTGCGCTGCGAAGTGATGTAAGCCATCACCCCGTAAAGGCCCACCATCGCCAGGAGAAGTGCCGAGCCGGCAAAGATTCCGAGCATGATCATGCTGAAACGGCGGTTATCGAACGAGGCCGAGACAATCTGCTGGATTGTTTCGAATTTAATCGGCATTTCCGGATTCAAGGCACGCGCCTCCCGCCGCATCGCACTCGTCAGGCTGGCGACGTCGCCACGGCCGCGCGCGACCATGGAAAATTCCGTGGTCGACGCCGGCCGTTGAAAGTAATTCGTGTAAACCGTCGGGCGCGGATCACGGTCGAGCCCGTTGTCGCGCACGTCGCCGACGACGCCGACGATGACAAGCGGATGGAGATCGCCGTCCATGTTTCCGTACTGGATTTGTTTGCCTAACGCGTCCTCGTTAGGCCAATACCGTTTCGCGAGCGATTCGCTCACGAGCGCGACATGCGGCGCGTCTGGCCCATCGCTTTCCTGGAAAAGCCGGCCGCGAATCAATGGAATCCCCATGGCCGAAAAATAACCAGAACTGGCTGCGCGATAATCAGCGTCGCGGGAGCGTTCGCTCGGAGAAAGCGCATCGAATTGTTTGATGAGCTCCTGCATGGTCGTCGCCGGTTTGCCGCCGCGTTCTTCGAGGAAAGTGCCGTTCGCTCCGTTGCCACTCATCGGCAGCGCGCTCGTGGCGCCGACGTTTGTCACGCCGGGCAGCGCCTGGAGACGCTCGAGCAAGCCATGATGGAATTGGGCGAGCGCACGCCTCTTGGCTTCGTCTTCGGGGTCCGGCAGCAACACCGTCATCGCGACGACACTTTCCGCCCGGAATCCAGGATCGACCGCGAGTAGCCGCTGAAAACTGCGGCCGAGCAATCCGGCGCCAACCAGCAACATCAGCGTGAGCGCGACCTGCGCGATGATAAACAGATTGCGGGCGCGCGTCTGCGAACTCGAACTGCCGCGACCCGCATCCTGTAAATCGTCTTGCAGCTGGCGGCGGGAGGCGTGAATGATCGGCACGAAGCCGAGTGCGATTGCGATTACCAACGAGATGGCAAAGCTGAACACGAGCACGCCCGGGCTGACGCCGATCTCGCCGACGCGAGGGAGATTGCCGTGATAGAGACCCACGATCAACTGGACGCTCCACGACGCAAGCAACGTGCCCACCACCCCTGCACCAAGGGTAAGCAGGAGCGCTTCGACAATAAATTGCCGCGCGAGCCGCGCGCGTGATGCTCCGAGGGCGGCGCGGACAGCGACTTCTTTGCGGCGCGCCGCCGCGCGAACGAGGAGCAGGTTCGCGACATTGGAGCAGGCGATCGCGAGGAGTAGCCCGACGGCGCCTGACAAAATAAAGAGAACACCCCGGATATCGCGCACGAAACGTTCGCGGAACGAAAGCAATCCGAAGCTGGCGGCGTCGGTCTGCGAACCGTGTTCCAGTTTCAAGGCGCGTCCAATCGCGGCGACCTCGGTTTGCGCTTGTTGGAACGAAACGCCCGGCCGCAAACGCGCGATGACGCGAAAATTATGTGCGGTCCGCGATTCGTAGGGCGGATACAGCGCGCGGAATGGAAACCAGATGTCGACGCCGGCGGGAAATTCGGTCTCTGGCGGCAGGACGCCGATGACCGCGAAACTGCGATTAGCAAAACGCAGCGAAGTTCCTTCCAAACTCGCGCGGCCTTCTAGCTGCCGTTTCCAAAAACCGTAGCTGACAACGGCGACCAGTTTTTCTTCGCGCAACGTTTCCGCGGAAAACAGCCGGCCCAGGACCGGACTTACGCCGAGCACGCGAAAGAAATCCGGAGAGACGCCGGAAAGATTCGTCCGCACCGGCTCAATCCCGCCGGCAACCGCGTCAGGACTGCGCGTGTAAGCCGCAACCGCTTCGAAGCTGT
>DATILK010000177.1:0-3677 GCA_035476555.1 Chthoniobacterales bacterium
ACTGCAAAAAGCGATTGCCAAGCTGAACGCTTTGCCGAAGCCACCGGATTTCATTCTGCACACGGGCGATCTGAGTCACCTTTCCGAGGCGGCCGAGTTCGATGCGCTCGAGCAAAACCTGAAAGAGATCAAGACCGGCGAAATCTTCTACGTGCCGGGCGAGCATGATGTGATCAGTGATAACGGCGCGCTCTACAAAGAACGCTTCGGCAAAAAGGGAATCGGGGCCGGTTGGTACAGCTTCGACAAGAAAGGCGTACACTTCGTCGGGCTCGTCAATGTGGTGAACATCCGCGAAGGCGGCCTGGGAATTCTGGGACAGGAACAACTCGATTGGTTGAAGAAAGACCTCGAGCCGCTCTCGGCCAGCACGCCGATTGTAGTCTTCGCGCACATTCCGCTCTGGGCGGTGTATCCGCAATGGGGCTGGGGCACGGACGACGCGGAACAGGCGCTGGGATTTCTCCGGCGCTTTGGTTCGGTCACGGTCTTGAACGGACACATTCACCAGATCGTCAAGAAAGTTGAGGGCAACATCACGTTCCACACCGCGAATTCGACCGCCTTCCCGCAACCGGCGCCCGGTTCCGCGCCGAAACCCGGCCCGATGAAAGTGGAGGCAGAACGCCTCAGCTCAGTGCTTGGGATCACGGACATCAACTACGTGGAAAGCAAACACACGCTCGCAGTCGTTGATAGTACTCTGGCCTAACGACCACGAAAAATTTGCCTCCATCTCATTGTGAACTCCGTATTCTGGTCGCGCGCCCACGGCGGACTGACGCACTTTCCGATTGCGTTGGTCATGGGCGCCATGCTCTTCGATACGCTTGGTTTTTTCCTCCGTGGATCGTCCAGGCAAGGCGAGTTTAGCGTCATCGGCTATTGGCTGATAATTCTCGGCGCGCTCGGTTCTCTCGGCGCGGTCTTCACCGGGTTAGCGCTGAGCAAATGGAAAATCGGCGGGACCGGTCTTCTTCTCCGCCATCATCTGTTTGTCTGGCCGGCGTTCGCCTTGATTATCGGATTGGGCACCTGGCGCTTCTTGATTGGCAATCGACCAACGCATCACGGCTTCGCGATTTATCTTTCCGTGATGGCAATCGCGTGCGCGCTCATCGGCGCCGCCGGGTTCTTCGGCGGCGAGATATTGCTCGGTCAGTGAACTGCAATCCGAAATGAAGACCTTCAACGAACGACAAGCTCTGGTCGCTGCCGTGAGCACATCGGCTCTCGCGCTTGTCGCGGCATTCGGCGTTGCCTGGGCCATGCGGGCCGCGTCCGTTTCAAGCCGGCTTGCTGACGTGCCCGGAAACGCGCAGGCGGCTACGGTCTCGCAGAACCTGACCGCGGACGCCGCCCAGGGCCGTCATCTTTTTCTAATGAACTGTGCCCACTGCCACGCGGACGACGCCCACGGCGATGAGGGACCAGACCTTTACGATCTCCGCAAGAGCGACGAGCGCATCCGCCGCCAGATCATCGATGGCGTGAAAGGCGAGATGCCCTCCTTCGCGAAAAAGCTGGGCGAAGCCGAAGTACGTCAGCTCACCGCCTACCTGCGAACTCTCCACGGCTGACCTGCCGTCATGCAGCGCGCCCTTCAAGAGCGCAGGCGATCGCGTCAACGAAAATGCAGCCGGATCAGGCGCGGCTTTTCTTCCAGGACAACGACAAAGAGATTGTCGTAGTCGTTGTCGGCAATGCTGATGGGCGTGGCGACGCCGAGGGCTTCGATGAGGTCTGGAATCGTGTTGCTGTGGCCGACGACGAGAACGTTGCCGGACGAATCCTTGAGCTTTGCCAGAAGCGCGGCGCGATCTTTGGCGGCAATAACCGTGGGCTCGAGATGAAGTATTTTCGCGATGGGTGCGGCGGTTTGCTGGGTGCGCTTTAATTCGCTGGTGTAGATCGCGGATATCGAGGCGTCTTTCAGAAGGTTCGCCAACGATTCGGCCCGCGCGCGGCCAGCTTCGGATAGATCGGGATCGTCGCCGCTGTTCTGTGCTTTTTCGGCATGGCGAACGATGAAGATCGTGGACTGAGCGGCCGCTGTTGAAACGAGCAGACCGCAGGCGAGGAGCACGGCGAGGCAATGAACCTTGAAGAACGGAGTTCGTCTCATGGGTGAAGCGTAGTTTGCCACGCGGAAGATTCGCGAGCAGTTTCGAAAAATTTCGTGGTCTAATCTCGTGCGACTATTTTCGGCAATGCGGGTTCAAGCGATATGAGAGCGCTGTTGGTTTCGTTGTTGGTCGCGTTGGTCGCGGGCAGCGCCGCGTGCGGAGAAAATTACGATCCGCTGGCGATCGATCCGAAGTTTCAGGCGCAGACGCGCGAATTAACGGCGCACGATGCGAGGCGGAACCGCGATATCCCGGTGCGAATTTATTTGCCGTCGAACGAAAAGCCCGCGCCGATCGTTCTTTTCAGTCACGGGCTCGGTGGATCGCGAGCCGGCAGCAAATTCCTCGGCGAACATTGGGCAGCGCGCGGTTACGTGGTCGTTTTTATTCAACACGCCGGAAGCGACGATGCGGTTTGGAAAGACGCGGCGCCGAAAGAACGGTTGGCGGCGTTGCGCGACGCAGCGTCACTCGAAAATTTTCTTCTCCGAGTGAAGGACGTGCCGGCGGTGCTCGATCAACTCGAGACCTGGAACAAGAGCGGCCCGCTGGCCGGCCGCATGGATTTGGCGAAGGTCGGCATGTCCGGGCATTCCTTCGGCGCAGTGACGACGCAAGCCGTGAGCGGAGAGACATTCGCAACTGCTGGCAAGGCGCTGACCGATCCGCGGATTCGAGCTGCAGTCATCCTCAGTCCGAGCACGCCGAAGTCGACGACGGCAGAAAAAGCTTTCGCCGAAGTGAAAATTCCGTGGCTCCTGATGACTGGAACGAAAGACGTCACCTTCATCGGCGAGGCGGACCTGGAATCGCGGCTTGGGGTTTATCCCGCGCTCCATGGTGCGCCGAAGTATGAAGTGGTGTTGGACAAAGCGGAGCACTCGGCCTTTACCGATGGCGCGCTACCCGGCGACCGCGAGCCGCGCAATCCGAATCACCATCGCGTGATCCTCGCGGTGTCGACCGCGTTTTGGGACGCGTATTTGCGCGGCGACAAGATTGCGCTCGCCTGGTTGAACGGCGCAGATCCGCGCGCGGTTCTGGAATCGGCGGATGACTGGAAGGCGGCGCCGTAACGCGCTCGCCTGCTACGGCCGCTCTTCGAACTTCAGCGCGACGCCGTTCAAGCAATAACGCAATCCGGTCGGCGCCGGACCATCGTCGAACACGTGGCCGAGATGCGCGCCGCAACGCGAGCAAAGCACTTCATCGCGTTCCATGCCGAAGCTGTGGTCTTTAACCGTCGTGATGATTCCGGGAATAAACGGTTTCGTGAAACTCGGCCAGCCGGTGCCGGACTCGAACTTGGCGTCGCTCGCGAACAGCGGCGCATTGCATCCGGCGCAATGGAAAACGCCGCGGCGATGTTCCGTCAGCAGAACGGAAGAGCAGGCGCGCTCAGTCGAGTGGCCGCGGAGAATCGCGTATTGCTCCGGCGTTAACTGCTTTTTCCAGTCCGCGTCCGATTTTTCCACTTTGGGAACCGGCGCGAGATCTTCGGCGGTTGGTTTCAATGGTTCCATATTCTTAACTACGGCCTTCTGCGTTTCC
>DATILK010000178.1:0-2589 GCA_035476555.1 Chthoniobacterales bacterium
GACCATTTATCCGACAAGTTCAGCCCAAAGGCGGCCAGTTGCGCCTTAGCGTAGCCGCTGAAACCTACCGCGACTGCAACGTTGCTCACGGCGTATTCGAGGATTAAATCCCAGCCGATGATCCAGGCGAAGATCTCGCCCAGAGTGGCATACGAATACGTGTAGGCGCTGCCAGCGATCGGAATCATCGACGCCAATTCGGCGTAGCAAAGTCCGGCAAAACTGCACGCGACGGCCACGAGCAAGAAGGAGACAGCAATCGCCGGTCCGGCGGGCGGACGACCGTGCATGAGCACGGCTGCAGCACCGCCGTGCCGCACATAATTCACCAGCAGGTCGAGCACTTGCGCGTGAAGGATGGAAGGCGCCTGGAAGTATTCGCCGGCGGCGGCCGTGCCGGTCAAAACAAAAATTCCCGAGCCGATGATGGCGCCGATACCGAGCGCCGTGAGCGACCAGGGGCCGAGCGTTTTCTTCAGCCGGTGTTCGGGCGCTTCGGCGTCAGCCAACAGCTTGTCGATGCTTTTGACCCTGAAAAGCTGCGAAGTCACGCCCACCGCCGGGCAAAGAGTGGCGAAACTTTATCCTGAGCGACGATATGGCGCAACCGTGATGCGCGGCGTCGTGGCGTAGTTCGTACTGTGCCGACTAGCCGAGGTCCTATTGCGCCCAAGAAAGATTGGCGTAGCGCTCCACAAGCTTTTTCGTGCCGTGATTGGTGAAACTCACCGTGAGCTTGCGGTCTTCGTCTTCGCCATCCACATGGATGATGGTGCCCACGCCGTAGGTTGGATGCTGCACGCGCTGGCCGATAAGCGGATTGCCGTCGCGTTTTATACGGGGCGACGGAGCGTCTGATCGCACGCGCGGGGCGCGCTCCCGGGAAGAAGTGGGCGCGCGACGCATGCGGCGCGCGAATTCTTCGGCGGAGTAGGAATATTCGGGATCCGGCTCGTAACGGCGGGTTTCGCCGGGCGCGGCGAGCGATCCTTCGGCGGTGTCGATGAGCTCGGCGGGGATTTCCTGTAAAAAGCGCGAGGGAGAAGAGCCATGCAGGCGTTCGGTGCCGTAGATGCGGCGATAGACCGCACGCGTGAGCGTGAGCGTGTCGCGGGCGCGGGTCATGCCCACGTAGCAGAGCCGGCGTTCCTCTTCGAGCTCTTCAGGGTCATTAAGGCAACGGCTGTGCGGGAAGGTGCCTTCCTCGAGGCCGGTCAGGAAAACGTGGTCGAATTCGAGGCCCTTGGCCGTGTGCAACGTGAGCAGCGTGACGGTGGCGCGTTCATCAAAATTATCGGCATCGCTCACTAGCGCGGCGCGATCGAGGAAATCGGCCAGCGTCTCGCCGCGGTCCGCGCCTTCGGACATGGCATTGACCAACTCATTCAGGTTATCGATGCGCGCGAGATCTTCGGCGGAATCGCGCTGGCGCAGCATGTCCAGGTAGCCGGTGGCTTCCATAACAAAGGCGATGAATTGCGCTGGAGGCAACGAGGGCATCTTTTCACGCAGTTGGTCGACCAACTCGCGGAAACTGCGCAGCGGCGCGAGGGCGCGCGCGGAGCCGGAATCGATCATTTCAGCGAGCGCTTTCCAAAGAGAGCTGTCGCGTTCGCGAGCGGCGGCGCGCAAAGAGTCGACCGTGACTTTGCCGATTCCGCGAGGCGGCGTATTCAGGACGCGCAGGAGCGCGATATCGTCGTCGGGAAACATCGCCAGGCGAACGTAGGCGAAAATGTCCCGAATTTCGGCGCGCTGGTAAAAACTGAAGCCGCCGAGCAGGCGATAGCGAATGCCGCGAGCGCGGAAGGCCTCTTCGAGCGCGCGGGACTGCGCGTTGGTGCGATACATCACGGCACAATGCGCGGCGGAATCTTCGCGCTGGATTTCGCTGACGCGCTGGCAGACGTACTCGGCTTCGGCGCGGGCGTCGCGTGCTTCGAAGAAGACGAGGTTCGAACCTTCGCCGCGAGTGGCGGTAAGTTCTTTTCCGATACGCTTGACGTTTTTCGAGACCACAGCCGCCGCAGCGTCCAGGATTTTCTGGCGGGAACGGTAATTCTGCTCGATGCGAAAAACGCGCGCGTCAGGAAAGTCTTTGGAAAAATTCAGGATGTTGCCGACTTCGGCGCCGCGCCAGCGATAGATGGACTGATCTTCATCGCCCACTACGCATAGATTCGGGTGCGAACCGGCGAGCAGGCGCAGCAGATCGTATTGCACGCGGTTGGTATCCTGGTATTCATCGACGTGCAAATAGCGGAATCGCTGCTGCCAGGCGCCTCGCGCCTCATCGAAGCGGCGCAGAACCTCCACGGCGCGGAGCAACAGGTCGTCGAAATCGAGCGCGCCGTTTTTGCGCAGAGTTTTTTCGTATGCCTCATAGGCGCGCGCGGCGAGCTTGCCGCGTTCGTCATAGGCATCCGCGAGCGCTTTTTCCGGAGAGATGGCGTGGTTTTTCGCGTAGCTGATCCGCGAGAGAATTTCGCGCGGCGTATCGCCGGAATCGTCGGAGCCGAGGTCCCGGAGAGCGATCTTCAGCGCCGCTAACTGCTCTTCGTCATCGTAGATGGCAAAATCGCGGGGCAG
>DATILK010000179.1:0-2877 GCA_035476555.1 Chthoniobacterales bacterium
GCTGCCGCGCGATGCGCAGCAGCGTCTCGCCGACATCGCGACCAGGTGTTGAAACGACCTCAGCTCCGAGCTGGCGAGCGAGGGCAAGGTAGCGAGTCAACCGGCTTTGCTCTTCTTCGGAAAGGGGACGCGGCCTTTCGATGTTCGCCACGATCCAGGATGCTTCCATCGAAGCCGCAAGCCGGCGCGTGTAACGAATCAATCTTTCCGAGTACGGACTCGCGCTCACCGCCACCAGCAAGCGATCACCGCTTTTCCAAGGCCCTGCGATTTTTTGCTCCGACATGATATCGCGCAGATCGCGATCGACATGTTCGGCCACGAGACGCAGCGCCATTTCGCGCAGAGCCGTCAGATTGCTTTCGCGAAAGAAATTTTGCGCGGCCCATTCCGCGCGTTCGCCCAGATAAACTTTTCCTTCGGCCAAGCGAGCCCGCAGTTGTTCCGGCGTCAGATCGATCAGAACCATTTCATCGGCCAGATCGAGAACTGAATCGGGAACGGTCTCGCTAACAGTGACGCCGCTGATTTGCCGGACGGTGTCGCTCCGGCTCGCGACATGTTGCACGTTCAGGGTCGTGTAAACGTCGATGCCGGCATCGAGCAGCTCGAGCACATCCTGAAAACGTTTCGGATGACGCGATCCCGGCGCATTCGTGTGCGCCAGTTCATCGACAACTGCAAGCCCCGGATGCCACGTGAGAATGGCATCGAGATCCATCTCCTCCAATTTTGCGCCTCGATACTCAACCTGGGTTCGCGGCATGATCGGCATGCCTTCGAGAAGCGCTTCCGTTTCTTTTCGCCCGTGCGTTTCGACAATGCCGACAACGACCTCAGTCCCCTTCTGCAACTTCTGCTGGGCGGCCTGGAGCATGGCGTAGGTCTTCCCCACGCCCGGAGACATGCCGAAGAAAATCTTGAGCTTGCCGCGCGCAGCCGCGGTTTCATCGCGCTTCATGCGCGCAAGAAGCTCATCCGGATCAGGCCGCTCCGGTTCACTCATATCGGCATTCTACGACCTCTTCCGGGATCAGAAAGTTAGGATCGCATCGACCGCCGCGGTAAACATCGTGTCGTCCCTCGAGTCGTTGAACGGCCGCGTATCGCTGAAAGAATGATCGACGCGAAGCTCCGGCCGGATGGTCAGACCGGTGAACGGTTTCGGAACCTGCGCTTTAATGTCGAGCCCGACAGTCAGGGCGCCATACGTTGTTCGGCCACCGCCGACGGTGCGGGGATCGATCACCGGCTCCCCGGCCAACGCTCGCATGGGATCATGCGCATCTGCGAACTGCGCGGCATAGAAGCCCTTGTCGTCGCGCCAGACTTCGCCCCGGATCTTGGCTGTGATCTTGTCGTTGATCGCGTAGGTGAGGTATTGCGCTACTCCGTAAGCATCGGCATCCGCGGCATCATCATGGGTATAGTTGAGGTCGGTAATGGAAGTCAGTTTGTCGGTGATCTTCCAGGTGGTGGTGATCGTGTTGAGGTAACGAAGATCATGATCGTTCCCCGGCGTTTCAGGACCAATGTGCGTGGCAGCGGACACCACGAACTTCTCGTCATTGAGATGCAGCCCAATCCCGCCATGGAAGGCCAGCGCGTCGTTGTTGTCGTCGATGCTGGTGTTAACACCGCGCGTCACGCCCGCGACCAGGTTCAGCCACTTCGTGGCGTAAAGAGTAAACAGGGCGCCGGTGTGATTGAACGGAATGGCGAAATTGAAAATGTAGGTGTGCGAAAAAAATGGGTTTGTGCGCGGGTCGATCGTTTCCTCTCCTTCCAGGGTCACGAACTTGCCGAGCTTCACATCGATGCCGCCCTCGGTGATGACCGGCAGGTGCAGACTGAGATAAACCTCGGAAATGTCCGGCTGATAAAGGCTGCTGCCCATCGCGTGGTCGAGGAGCCCGAGCGAATGGATGTAACGCGCATCCGTGCCGAACATGAACTGAAATTTGAATCCCCAATCGAAGCCGACCTTCGGGTCGAGCGCGCGTTCCGCCGTGATCACCGCCTGGTTCATCACGAACTCGTTGCTCCGGTCGTCAAAGAGTCGGCCAAAGTTTTGGTTGTCGTTAGGAGCGGCGACGTTTCCGGTAAAGCTGCTCTCAATCCAACCGGAAATTGTGAGGCGCGATTTCGCCTCCTGTTTTTCGACGAAATTCTTTTGGGCGTCTTCCTCTGCCGGAGTGAGAGTCTGCGCATTGATCGCACCGGCCGCGAGCACAATGAAAACGCAGGCGAGGAACGACGAGAATTGGCGCATCAAGACAAAGGCAATTCTGCCCGACTCGCCAATCAGAGCGGTTGTCCGGAACGGGTCACGGCTACATCCACTTCCACATAGGCCGTTTCGCCGTGAATGGCTTCGTCGAGGCCGAGTTCTTCGTGCGCATCTTCGACGCGCACCGGCGTGATGCGGTCGATGATCCAAAGCATCCCCAGCGTGAAACAGAGCGCCCAGACCGACGAAAACAATCCCGCGGCGAGCTGTTTCAGAAAGAACGTCGAATCGCCGGCGAGCAATCCGTTCACGCCGCCGTTCGCCGCCGGGTTCCACGCGGTCGAAGCGAACACGCCGAGCAGAATAATTCCCAGGAGGCCGCCAACGCCGTGCACGCCCCACACGTCGAGAGCGTCGTCCCAGCCCAGTTTGTTCTTGAGCGCGCAAGCGTAATAGCACACGACGCCCGCCACCGTTCCAATGATCACGGCCGTGGTCGGAGAGACGTAGCCCGCGGCGGGTGTGATCGTCGCAAGACCCGCCACCGCGCCCGTGAGTAACCCGAGGAATTTCGGTTTCTTCGAGACCCGCCAATCCACGAGCAACCAGGCAATCGCCGCGAACGAAGCAGCCACGTCCGTATTGAT
>DATILK010000180.1:0-3000 GCA_035476555.1 Chthoniobacterales bacterium
GTCCTCGCTCGATAACGTGTTTCTCCGAATTCCTTACAACCGCGTCAACTGGACGACGAGTTCGTTCCTGATCGGCACTCTCTTTCTCACCGTCACCGCGGTGCCGGCTTACCTCTGGTATTTCGGCTTCGATTGGTTCCAGATCGCGCTCTTCTTCGCTTTCCTTGCAGCCAGCGGATTCAGCGTCACGCTCGGCTACCACCGTCTGTTCTCCCATCTGACTTTCCGCGCGAAATGGCCGGTCCGATTTTTTGTCGTGCTTTTCGGCGCAGCCGCATTTGAAAATTCCGTGTTGATGTGGGCGAGCGAACATCGCCGCCATCACAAGCACGTCGACCACGAGGAAGATCCGTACGACATCAGCAAGGGTTTTTTCCACGCCCACATTGGGTGGCTTCTGTTCAAGCTCCTCCCGCAACCGCCGTTCGATAACGTTAACGATTTAAAAAAAGACCGCCTCATCATGTGGCAGCATCGCTACGTTCATCTCCTCGCGTTAACGATGGGAATGATTTTACCAGCGGCGATCGGCGCGATCTGGGACGGTTGGAGAGGCGCGCTCGGCGGACTGCTTCTCGGCGGCGTGGCAAGGACCGTCGTCCTTCAACATTGCACGTTTTTCATCAACTCCGCCTGCCACATGGTCGGGCGCCGGCCCTACTCGACGCGCTGCAGCGCGCGCGATTCATTCCTGATGGCGCTGTTCACCTTCGGCGAGGGTTACCACAATTATCACCACGAATTTCAGCATGATTACCGCAACGGCGTCAGGCCCTGGCAATGGGACCCGACGAAATGGCTGATCTGGACGTTATCAAAGCTGAAACTCACCGGCGCGCTTCGCCGGGTGCCGGCTGAAACCATCGCTGCTGCCCGCCAACGCACCGACCTCGAGATCGCGATGAAAGCGCCGATAGATCCGGTCGAGGCAGGTTATCGGGACACCTGCGACATATAGCTCCAGAATCAGGAAATAAACGGCCGTCGTTCGATACCGGCCGCGCGTTTCAAAAGTCCGCGGATCGCTCACGATCTCTTCGCGAAGCTGCTTCATGCGACCAATCGCTCGCAGGCGGCGATACAGTTCCGCGTCTTCCAGGATCGGCACAATCGGATAACCGCCCGCGCGAACAAACGCCGAGCGCCGGCAAAAAATTCCGTGATCGCCGAGCGCAAACCCGAACACATTTACCCCAACGTTCCCGAGCGAATCGCTGACCCGATAAATCCATTCGCGTCGCGGATAACGCAGCCGGAAACATCCGCCGGCAAGGCGTTCGTCTTCGAGCGTCGCTTGAATTTTCTCGATCGCGTTTGCCGGCATGCGCAGATCCGCGTGGAGAAACCACAGGGTAGCGCCGGTCGCGATTTCGGCGCCTGCATTCATCTGCGGGGCGCGTCCACGCGGCGCCCTGAAGACGCGATTCGCCAGCGGGCTCGCAATCATCAACGTCTCATCGCTGCTTCCGCCATCGACGACAATCACTTCGACGGCGGGACGAAGAGTCTGCAATTGCCGCAGAAAGGGACCGATGAGCGCAGCCTCGTTTAACACCGGCACGACGATGGAAACAACTGGCGTCTCCGCTTTCGTCGGCACGCCGGAACGATACAGCCGAATCGTGCCTGAGAAACAGCTGCGTCTCCCCGGTTGACCCGGCCCACATTCGGGCTACTATTCCGTCCCCCTTTCTGGGCTGCCGGGCGTAAGGAGCGCTTGCGGGTTAGCCAGAAAAGCGGCTTCGCGCCGCATGCAGTAAAAACTCACCCTTATGTTAATGCAGGATTTACTTGCGAAGTCGTACCGCGACTTCAAAGAAGGTAGCATCGTCAAAGGACGCGTTCTCGAGATTCGCCCGCGAGAAGTGCTCGTCGACATCGGCTACAAATCGGAGGGCGTCATTCCCGCCTCCGAATTCGAAGACATCGAATCGATGGAAGTGGGCGACGAAGTGGAAGTGCTCCTCGAGCGCCTCGAAAACGACGAGGGCATGGTCGTGCTCTCGAAAGAGAAAGCGGCGTATCGCCAGAATTGGAACAAGATCGCACAGGTCTTTGCCGGCGACGGATTGATCAAGGGCAAGGTGAAGTCCGTCGTCAAAGGCGGGCTCATGGTGAACATCGGAGTGGAAGCGTTCCTGCCGGCGTCCCAGATCGATATTATTCCGCCGAAAGATTTGCAGCAGTTTGTCGGCAACACCTACGATTTCAAAATCGTCAAGATCAACGACGATCGGAAGAACGTCGTGCTCAGCCGGCGCGAATTGATCGAGCAGGAGCGGAGCGAGAAGCGACAGAAATTCCTCGAAGGCGTGAAGGTCGGCGATCGCGTCACGGGCAACGTGAAAAATCTCACCGATTTCGGCGCGTTCATCGACCTCGATGGCATGGACGGCTTGCTTCACATCACCGACATGACCTGGGGCCGCCTCGGCCATCCGAGCGAGCTGCTCAAGGTGGGTCAGCCGCTCGAAGTGGTCGTACTCGACATTAACAAGGAGAAAGAACGCGTCTCGCTAGGCCTGAAGCAGACCCAGAAAAATCCGTGGGACCAGATCGAAGAGCGGTTCCCGGCGGGTCAGCACGTCAAAGGCAAGATCACGAACCTCGTTCCGTACGGCGCGTTCGTGGAACTCGAGGAAGGCGTCGAGGGTCTCATACACGTTTCCGAATTGTCGTGGACCAAGCGCATCATGCGCCCGTCCGATGTTCTGACCGCAGGCCAGGAAGTGGTAGCCGTGGTCCTCGGGGTGAACAAAGAGGAACAAAAGATTTCGTTAGGCCTGCGCCAGCTCGAAGCCAATCCATGGGATGAAATCGAAAAGAAATTTACCATCGGCAGCCGGGTCAAAGGCAAGATCCGTAACATGACCGCCTACGGCGCGTTCGTGGAACTGGACGAAGGCATCGATGGAATGATCCACGTGTCCGACCTGAGCTGGACCCGCAAGATCAACCACCCGAGCGAAGTATTTAAGAAGGGCGACGAAGTCGAAGCCG